>CALLZA010000360.1 GCA_937858165.1 uncultured Ardenticatenia bacterium | reverse complement strand
TTCGTGCTATCGTATTGTCATGAGCTTTTCTATGTGTCGTTGCTGCTGTGCTACGTTGTTCTTCTTGTGTGTCTGTTAAGCATTTATATGCCTGATTGCGGACGTAATGTTTTTTTTTTTTCAAGCAGAAGACGGCATACGATATCTAGTACGGTCTCGTGGGCTCGGAGATGTGTATAAGAGACAGGTGTAGTACCAGGTCGGGCAGGCGCGCGGCGCTGATGCCGTGGAACACCTCCTCGCGCCGGTAGACGACGGGCACAACCTGGCTGCCGTCGGCCGGGTCGCGCAGGGCGTGGGCCGCGGTGATGATGGCGTCGCGCAGCGCTTCGTACTCCGCCGGATCGACCGCGCCCTGCGGCCGCTGCCCCTTGACGTTCAGGTAGACCTGCCCGAAGTTGCCCACGGAGAACGCCTTCGTCCGCGCCCAGTCCACGTCGTTGAATGACAGGAACGCCCGCCGCAGCAGCCCCCCGCCGCGCCCGCGCTTGACGTTCTTGCGCACATCGCTCAGCCGCAGCGCCGTCAGCGCCTTCAGGGCGTTGATGGGCGTGACGCCCAGCTTGAACGCCGCCCGCTTGGCCCGGCTAACCGCCGTCCGCTTGAAGACCAGCCAGCCGTTGTCGGCCAGCCAGTTGTTGATGTGGAAGAACTTGTGGAACGGTCCGAAGCCGTGGTCGGACAGGACGACGCTCAGCGCGTCCGCCGGCACCAGAGCCAGCATCTCCCCCAGCAGCCGGTCGACCGTAGCGTAGTAGTCGAGGATGTCGGGCATGACGCGGGCGGCCATGTCGGGGTCGTGCAGCGGATGGGTGGGGTCTACCAGGTGCCAGATCTCGTGTTGCAGGTTGTCGGTCGTCTCCAACACGTAGACGAACAGATCCCACGGCTTGTGGCGCAGCAGGTAGAGCACCGACTGGGCGCGCTCGATCTCCAGTTGCTTACAGGCCCGGACGAAGACGCCGGGATCGACGCCGCGCCCCTTTTCCGACATGCGCATCGGGTAGAGGCCACAGGCGTCGAGCAACTCCTGCTTCAGCGCCGGCGGGTAGGTGTAGTCGCTCTCCTGGCTGGGGGTCAGGAAGGAGCAGAGCATGAAGCCGTTGACCGGCTGCGGCGGCTCGGTCATGGGCAGGCTGACGACGCCGACCCGCAAGCCGGCCGCGCCGGCGAATTCATACAGGGCAGGCACGGCGCGGGTGCGGCCGTTGCTGACGCGAATGTCGTAGCCGTCGGGCGCGGGGTAGGTGAAGTCGATCAGGCTGTGCTGGCCGGGGTTGGTGCCGGTCATGAACGACGGCCAGGCCGAGGCGGAGACGGGTGGGATGGTCGAGCGCAACGGGCCGCCGGCCCCCTCGGCCAGCAGGCGGGCCAGGTTGGGCAGCCGCCCCTCGTCGAGCCAGGGCTGCAATAGGTCGAAGGTGATGCCGTCGAGACCGAAGACGGCGACTTTGCGAGTGGTCATACGGATTCCAGAGAGAAACCACAGATTACACAGATTTCACAGATTTAGCAGACGTAATCTGTGTAATCTGTGAAATCTGTGGTTTGCTTTCTTATCAAGTCTGTTGGGGCGCGCGGACGAACTGGACGACACTGCGGATGGCGATCATCAGCCCCCCTAGCAGCCCGGCGCTGAAGCGCAGGAAGTAGAAGGCCAGCGACATGGAGACGGCTGTGGCCGCGGGCACGCCGACGGGCACGAACAGGAAGGTGTAGATGCCCTCGCGCAGCCCCAGGCCGTTGAAGGTGATGGGCAGCAGGTTGATGATGGCGATGATGGGCACGAACAGGGCGAAGACGCCGAACGGCAGGTGGACGTTCAGTGCGTCGGCAATGGTTACCTGAACCAGGACAAGGTTGAGCGTGAACGGCAGGCTGATGAGCAGGGCCGAGACGAGGGCGCGCAGCGGGTAGCGGTGGATGGTATTGACCAGCCGCTCGACCTTGTCGTAGAACGGCAGCGCCGGGGCCTTGGGGTAGACGCGCCGCAGCAGGGCAATAGGATCGGCCCAGCGGGCGACGAAGAAGGCGATGGGAAAGCCGAACGCGGTGACGACGATGAGCAGCCACAGGATCAGCGGCAGCTCCACGTCGGCGGCGTGGGCCGAGGTGTTCCACAGCAGGGCGGCGATGGCGATGAGCGATGAGCCGACCAGGCCGGTGACGCGCTCCATCAGCACCGAACTGAGCGCTTCGGAGCCGTGGCCGTGGCTCTGGCGCAAAGTGACGACCTTGACCAGATCGCCGCCGAAGCCGGAGGGGATGAAGTTGTTGGCGAAGAAGCCGACGTAGTAGAGGTAGACCAGGTAGCCGAAGCGCGGCTCATCGTTCAGGGCGCGCAGCAGGACGTACCAGCGATAGGCGCGGATGACGACGTTGAGCTGGAAGAGCAGGAAGGCCAGCGCGTACCAGTACCAGTTGATGCGCGCCAGCGTCGCCACGACCTCACCCAGGCCGACACGGCCGAGCAGCCAGACGAGCAGGACGATGCTGAGAGCGATCTGGGCGAGACCAACCAGCTTCTTGCGGTTGGCGCGGAGGAAGTTGGCCATAGCAGGGCGATTATAGCACAGCCGAAGGCCGGCCGCGCCTACCAGACCGATGATCGCCCGGCGGATCGGCTACGCCTTCCGGCGAGAGGTCAGTTTGCTCCGTCAGCCGGCTGCTTTCAACGGAAGTGCTGCTTGTTCCGGACGAACCAGGACAGGATGAAGAGCGGAACAACAATGGTGGCCGCGGCCTGCAGGACGAGTTCCGTTGCTCCGCTGGAGAGGCCCACAAAAGCGCTGTATAGCTGCGCTAGAATGGATATCCCCATCAGCGCGATGACGCCCACTCTGGCCCAATTTCGCTGCCGGAACAGGCCAATGGCAACAATCACATTGGCGACACCCAACACGCTCCCGATAGCCAGGAACACGGCATCATCGAGGATGACCCCCAGGACGGCCGAGGCGATGCCGCCGATGATGAGCAGAACGGCATACGTGGTGACACAGCCCGGCCGGTCGGTCTGGGCCGGGGCAAGCGGCGGCGGCGGGTTCGGGCTACGACTGTCCTCATAGGTGGGCGAGGGCGGCGCGGGAACACGGGGGGCCGCCGCCGGCGACGAGTTGATGTCCCAGGCTGTGGACTCCATCATGACCGTTCCTGGCGGCTGCGACGCCGGCCACGGAGTTGCGTCCGGCCGGCTGAGGGCTGTGCCGCAGTGCGTGCAGAACTTGGCGCCAGCCCTGTTCTGCGCGCCGCAATTGTCACAAGTGGTCGTTTCCACTGCATCCTCCCGATGTCGCTGGCGGCTCACAGGGGGCGAACCAGCGGGCACTTGAACGCGAACCTGGCCCCCATTCCCGGCAGTATACCACACTGGTGCGTCCGTGCATTCACACCTGCTAGGAGAGCGGCCTGGAATCGCGTTCCCGCTGGCGAGGCCTTGGCCGTCCACCCGTCAGGTCTTCGCGCAGCGAGCGACTACTGAAAAGTTCCGGTTTCCGATTAAAGCGCCTGCAAGGTGGCGTCAATCGAATCCGCCCAACTGCGGATCTGTGACCGATAGTTGTCAATCCCAGCGGCCACGACATCCCCCACCGTCACCCCTGTCTCTTATACACATCTCCGAGCCCACGAGACCGTACTAGATCTCGTATGCCGTCTTCTGCTTGAAAAAAAAAAAATAACACTAAAAAAATCAATCTTGTTATGTTCCTCTACACCACGATGCACCACATAACAAACAGCCAGCCAGAGCCGAAAACTAAGCACAATCAAAATACATGTCGTCAACATAGATATTACAATAATAAATACAAAGCATATGATA
>CALLZA010000359.1 GCA_937858165.1 uncultured Ardenticatenia bacterium | reverse complement strand
TGTTTGTCTTCTTTATATTTTTGCTTCTCCTTTCGCCTCTGTTCCCGTCTTCTTCTCGTGTTTTTTTTTTTTTAAGGAACCGGGCCCCCCCGAGATCTACCCTTGACCGCTGGTCGGCAGCGTCGGATGTGTATAGGGGCCAGCCGCCACGCCGAGCGGCCGGGCGTCTACTGCCGCGTCATTCGCGAGGGCATGGCCGCGGCCGGCGAAGCGGTGCGCCTGGAGCCGTTCGCCGGGCCGCGCCTGGGCGTGCTGGAGATGTTCCGCGACTACTACGCCAACGCTTGGGACGAGGCCAAACTGCGCCGCCACCTGGCCGCGCCGGTAGCAGTTCGCGATCGGGTCGAGTTGGAAGAGCGGCTGGCACGACTCGTTGAACGTGGCGAGCCGCGCTAGTCAAAGCCGGATGACATCTTCAGACCCGGACAGGACGACCTCAAAACAGATCGCGGCGACCTGTCCGGTGTTGGTGTGAATCTAGCCGATCTCCCCATGCCAGATGCGCCGCATCTCGGCCGACGATTCCAGCAACTCATCCAGCGTCCCCTGGGCCACGACGCGCCCGCCGTCCAGTACCAGGATGTTATCGGCGCGGCGCAGCGCCGGGCGGCGATGGCTGACGACCAGGCAGGTCGGCCGCGCCGCGCCCGCCTCGTCCACCAATCGCTGCCACAGCAGCGCCTCCGTCTCCACGTCCAGCGCGCTGCTCAGGTCATCGAAGACCAGCAACTCCGCGTCGCGCACCAGCATCCGCGCCGCGGCCGCGCGCTGCACCTGCCCGCCGGACAGCCTCACGCCGCGCGGCCCGACGACCGTCTCCAGCCCGGCCTCCAGCGTGGCGATGTCGGGCGTCAGCACGGCGACGTGCAGCGCATGGGCCAGCCGGCCGTCGTCGGGCAGGCCCATCAGGATGTTGTCGCGCAGCGCCTGGCTGAACAGGCGCGGCACCTGGGGCGTGTAGGCCGCGCGCGGCGGGGCGAAGTGGGCCGCCGGATCGCTTACCCTCGCCCCGTTCCAGCGCACCTCGCCCCCCTGTGGCGGCAGCAGCCCCAGCAGCGCGCGCAGCAGCGTCGTCTTGCCGCTGCCGACGCGACCGGTGATGACCGTGAAGGAGCCGCGGGGGAGGGCGAAGGTGGCGTCGGTGATGCCGGATAGACCGCCGACGACCGACCGCCGACCGCCGACCATCGTTCCGCCTTCTTCAAGGACAGGCGGCAGCTTGTCTTCCGTCGTCTGTGATTCGTCGTCCACCGCCTGACGACCAGCGGCGGTCGGCGGTCGGTGGTCAGCGGTCGGGTGCAGATAGGTCAATCCAACGACATCCAATCTCTCCAGCCTATCGCCCACCGTCTTCAGCGGCGCAACGACAGGCGGGGCGTCGCTCTTGTCGTAGATCGGCCGGTGGGCGATGATGCTGGCCGGGGGCGCGTCGGGGTGCATCTCTTGCAGGCGGTCGAGCACCACCCGCTGTTGGGCGATCTCCGACATGAAGCTGCCCATATCGGCCGGAAAACTGACGGCGATGGTCAGATAGGCGACGAACAGGGTCAGGTCGCCGATGGTCATTGTGCCCGCCTGAATCGACTGGCCGGCCAGGAGCACCACCAGGGCCACGGCCACGTCGCCCATGCTCTGGCCGACGGAAAAGGCCAGGGTCAGGAAGGTGTTCTGGCGCACGCCGGCCCGCCGCCGTGCCTCGCTCAGCGCGTCGAAGTAGCGCAAGGCCCCGGCCTCGGCGTCGGCGATCTTGACCGCCTGCACGCCGCCCAGAATCTCGCCCAGGAAGCCGGTGACGCGGCTGGACGCGACGCGCGTGGCCCGGTCATAGAGCAGGAAGCGCCGCCAGGCGACGCGATTGATGAAGAAGACGGCCAGCAGCGGCAGCACGGCCACCAGCGTAATCCACGTGTTGATGCGAGCCATGATGATCACGGCCATGATAAAGAAGAGCGCCTGGCCGATCATCTGCGGCAGCCACGTCGGAAAGTCGGCGAAGTCGCCCACGTCGCGCTCCAGCCGGTGGATGGCGTCGCCGGATTCGACGGACATCGGCCGCGCCGCCGGCTTGGCCAGGATGTTGGCCATGAAGTTGACGCGCATGAGCACACCGTTGACGCTGCGCACCAGCCAGCCGCCCCACTCGTAACCGACGCCCAGGGTGGCGCGGCCGAGCTGGACGGCGACGAACAGCGCCAGCAGCGTGGCGATGCCAAACGTGGCCGGGGCCGCGCCGGTCAGTTCGTCGAAGAAGCGCCGACTGAGCAGACCGGGGATGAGTTCGCTGGCGAGGAGCACGACGCCAAAGCCCAGATTGGCGGCAAAGTACCACGGCCGGAAGCGAATGAGCGCCCAGGTGCCGCGCCAGATGGAAAGTTTGTTGTTCGTTGTTGTCACAGTCGTCATGGCAATACCTCTTCGCCCGCAGGGGAGCAGGGGTACAGGGGAGCAGAGGAGAACCCGCGCCGGTGCGTTGCACTTTCCCAAGTGCGTCGCACCTTCCCGGTCGTGTCTGGAAGAACGTGCAACGCACCTCGGAAGGTGCATCGCACGGAGTTTTGTTTGTTCACACCAACACCTCCTCCAGCCCAGTCTGCAACAGCCGATAGAAGCGTGAGCCGGGGTCGGCGGCCAGGGCGGCGCGCGGGCCGTGCTCCACGACGCGGCCGCCCTCCAGGATCAGGATGTCGTCGGCCCGCTGCACCGTGCGCAGGCGATGGGCGATGACGATGCCCGTGCGCCCGGCCAGCAGCCGGTCGATGGCCCGCTCCAGCACGCCCTCCGTGGCCGGGTCGAGGCGCGACGACGCTTCGTCGAGCACCACCAGCCGCGGGTTGCGCAGAAAGACGCGGGCCAGGGCCAGCAGTTGCGCCTCCCCGGCCGACAGCCCCTTGCCGCCGCTGGCCAGCAGCGTATCCAATCCGTCGGGCAGGGCGCGCAGCCACGGCCCAAGGCCCAGCGTCTCCAGCGCGGCGACGATGTCGTCATCCGGCACCGCCGGCCGCGCCGGGTCGTAGTTGGCGAAGAGGGTCAGGTTGTCGCGCACGGTGGCGGCGAAGAGTTGCACGTCCTGCGTCACCAGCCCCACGTGGCGGCGCAACTCCCCCAGCCCGACGGCGCGCAGGTCGATGCCGTCGAGCGAGATCGCCCCCTCATCCACGTCATAGAGCCGGAACAGCAACCGGGTCAGCGTCGTCTTGCCGCTGCCTGTGCGGCCCAAGACGCCCAGCACGCGGCCAGGGGCGAGGGCGAAGCTCACGTCGCGCAGGACTGTGTCCTGACCGCCGACGGCCGACCGCTGACCGCCGTCAGAGTCGTCGTCCGTCGTCCGTCGCCCCTCTTCCGGCGGTCGGTCGTCGGTCGTCGGCCGTCGGTCTTTATAGGCAAAGGTGACATCCTCGAAGCGCACCCCCGGCGGGCCATCGGCCAAAGTAACAGCCGCGCCGGTTGCCGATTCGGCTACTTCCGGCCGCAACAGGAAGAACTCCCGCGTGCGGTTCACCCCGGCCAGGGCGCGCTGGATGCTGGCCAGTTCGCGGCGCACGGCGTCGAGCGGCGACTCCAGCAGGCCGACGTAGAAGACGAGCAGGAAGACGGTGCCGATGCTCATCGTCCCGGCACGAAAGGCGAGCGCGGCCAGGCCCATTGTCGCCGCCACGGCCGCGGCGTAGAGGACCCAACTGGTCGAGCCGACGGCCGTGCTGAGGGTATAGGCTGTCTCTTATACACATCTCCGAGCCCACGAGACCGTACTAGATCTCGTATGCCGTCTTCTGCTTGAAAAAAAAAAACAAGCAAACGAATACGCACATCACACATCCCACATA
>CALLZA010000358.1 GCA_937858165.1 uncultured Ardenticatenia bacterium | reverse complement strand
CAAATACGCTAGTGTGTTGCCACTTAGATTCGTGACTGTTGTAGTAGATGAGTATCAGACAGTTGTATTACACATCGTTAACGATGCTGGCTATTATCTGAGTTCTGTATCTGCGTGTAGATTGATTGGGATATTGTTGTGTGTGTTGTGTGTTGTGTTTGTTTTTTTTTTTTTTCCAAGCAGAAGACGGCATACGAGATCTAGTACGGTCTCGTGGGCTCGGAGATGTGTATAAGAGACAGCCACTACACCGCCCGCCGCGAGAGTCGCCGCGGCAACTACTACTGGTATGGCTATCGCCGCCACCGCGACAAGCTGCGCAAGGTCTATCTGGGGCGCGCTGCCGATCTGACCGTTCCGGCGTTGGTCGCGGCCGGTGACCGGTTCCGACAGGGCGAGGCGGGCGACGGTCGTGGGCCGCACGACAGGCCAGGCAGTGGCGCGACAAGCGCCCCGGCGAATGTGCCCGGCGACGTATCGCGCGTCATGATGAACTGGCTTATCCCGCCCGCGCTGCCGGAGAACGCCATCGATCGGCCGCGGCTGACACGCCAACTGACGCGGCCCATCGTTCTCATCACCGCCCCCAGCGGCTACGGCAAGACGACGCTGCTCAATCAGTGGCAAGACGTGCTCAGCGCGGGGGTGGTCTGGGTGTCGTTGGACAATGAGGCCAATACCGTCTACACCTTCTGGGCGGCGGTGCTGCTGGCCTGGCAGAAGATCAAACCGGGTTATGAGTTGCCACTGACGCTGTTGCAATCCCCCGCACCGCTGCCTGTCGAGCCACTACTGACGCTATTCATCGACGGGCTGCGCCGCACCCAGAGCGAACACCCGGGGCGCAAGGTGGCCCTCATCATTGACAACTACCATCGCGCCCAGTCGGCCCAGATCGACGCCTCTTTGCGCTTCTTTCTCGATCACCTGCCGCCGGGCGTCCAGGTCGTTCTGGCCAGCCAGCAGCCGTTTCCGTTCGATTTGCAGCGCTGGCGCGGCAAAGGGTTGTTGATGGAATTGACGCAGGCCGATTTGCGGCTGACGCTGGAGGAGGGGTTGGCTTACCTGGAACGTCTGTCGCCCCTGACGCTGACCGAGCGCGAAAAGGTGGCCCTGGTCGTGCGCGCCGATGGCTGGCCGGCCGGGCTGAACCTGTTGCTGCTGGGACTGCGCCAACAGGGCAACGTCCACGAGTACGTCGCCACCTTCAGCGGCCACGACCGCTACCTGCAATCCTACGTGGCCGGCGAAATCCTGTCTCACCACCCGCCCGATCGGCGCGACTTCCTGCTGAAGACCTCCGTGCTAAAGATGCTGACCGGCCAGTTGTGCGACGCGCTGACGGGCCATGACGACGGTCAGGCGCTGCTGGCGCACCTGCACCAATCCAACCAGTTCGTGACGCTGGTCGACGAGGCGCGCGGCTGGTATCAGTATCACGACCTCTTTGCCAAGGCCTTGCAGGATCAACTGCACGCCGAGCAGCCGCAGTTGTTGCCCGAACTGCACCGTCGAGCGGCCGCCTGGTTTCTGGAGAGTGGGCTGTTCCCGGAGGCGATGCGCCACCTGCTGCTGGCCGGCGAATGGCCGGAGGTGGGCCGTCTCATCGACCGGGCCATCTTGTCAGAATTGCGCCGCGGCAGCGACCACCGCGTCCTCCGCTGGCTGCAGCAGTTGCCCGATGCCCTCTTCCTCGAACACGACTCGTTGCTGATTACCTTCGTCCGCCTGGCCCTCAACAGCCTGCCCACCGAACAGATCATCGAACGAGTAGACCGCGTTGCCGGTCTGCTGGCCGCTATGCCGGAGTCCCAGCGCAGCGCCGGCCAGCGATCGACGCTGCAGTGGGTTGAGCAGTGGCGGGCCACAGGCGAGTGGCCGGCGGTTGACCCAGGGTTGTTGGACAGCAGACCCTCGGCCGAGATCGCCATCCTGTGGCGTATCTTCGACTTACGCGAGCGTGCCTTGCGCCTGGTGAGCTCAGGCGAGGTGGCACAGAGTGTGGCCGTTCTAGAAGAGTCGCTCCGCCTGTCAAAGGCCGAAGGGGTAGCCTTTTTGGCGGTGATGAACGCCAACTCCTTAATCAGCATTGCCGCACGCGAGGGGCAGTTGGCGCGCGCCGAGAGCATGGCCCGCGAGATGTTGCGCTGGCTGCGGGCCAACTTGAAGAACCAGGCCGAAATCGCGAGTGTGCTGGAACTGTCTCTGGCACGCATCTATCTGGCGCGCAATCAGTTGGCTCAGGCGTGGGCAGCGATCGATCGCGCGGCGTCCATCGACCCCTACCCCACCAGCCTCAACATTGTGGTTCTATCCCACCTTGTGCAGGCCCACGTTCATAACAGCCTGGGCGACCACGCCGCGGCCCGGATGGCCGTCCAGGCCGCGCGCGATTTGCACCCTTACGGCGGGATGCAATTGATGAAGCCACGCGATACAGCCATCCATCAGGCGCTCATTCTGGTGCGGCAAGGGGAGATAGAGGCCGCCGAGCAGCTTTTGCGCTATGAATTGCCGCCGCTGGAGCCACAGCAGCGCGAGAAGATGCTCCACGCCATCGCCTGGGCCGAGATACAGTTGGGGCGCGGCCAGTATGCGGCGGCCGAGATGACGCTGGCCCAGGCCAGCCCTGTCGCCTCCGACGCGCTGCTGGCCACTTCGATTCTGGCCCAACTGCTGCTGGCGGTGGCCCATTGGGGCCAGAACAAGACCCATCAGGCCCAGCGCGAACTGCTCAGCATCGTACGCGCCGCCGCGCCGGAGGGCATCATTCGCCCGTTCCTCGACTGTGGCCGGCTGCTCAGTCCGCTTCTGGTTGTGGCCGTGGTCAGCGACGCGCTGAGCGAAGACCAGCGTCGCTTCGTTGAGGGCGTTCTGAGCGAATTGCGGCAAGCCTATCCTGGTGACCTTGGCCTGTCTCCGGCCGACCTGGACCGGCGGGTAGTCGCGGCGACCATTAGCCCGCGCGAACAGGAGCTGTTACAGGTGCTGGCCGAGGGGCTGACCAACCGCGAGATCGCCGCCCGACTGGTGCTGGAAGAGAGCACCATCCGCACCCACCTGCGCAACATCTACCGCAAGCTGCGCGTCAACTCGCGCCTGGGGGCCATCCAGCGGGCACGGGAGATTGGGCTGCTCTAGACCGTCTCCGTCACCTTGCGAATGGCCCGCGGCGCGTCGATGTCGAAGTCGCGGCTGTGGGCCAGGTGCAGCGCCAGCAGTTGGCCGGGGACGATGGCCGTCAGCGGCGACAGCCACTCGGGCGCGGCGGCGGGCAGAGCCAGCGGCACGCGCGCCCCGGCCAACACGTCGGCGTCGTCGCTGATGGCGATGACCTCGGCCTGCCGCTCGCGCAGGGTGCGGATGAAGCCGACCGCTTCGCCGGCCATGACGCCCGACGGGGCGACGACAATGACCGGGAAGCCCGGCTCCAGCATGGCCAGCGGGCCGTGGAGGAAGTCGGCGCTACTATACGGCTCAACGATGGTGTAGGTCAACTCCTTCAGCTTAAGCGCCGTCTCGAAAGCGGTGGCGTAGTTGTAACCGCGGCCGATGACCACGCAGCGCGACATATAGCGGTAGCGCGGCGCGACAGCGGCGATCGTCTCATTCATCGTCAGCGTGGCCGCCACGGCGTCGGGCACGGCCCACAGCGCCGCCCGGTCGTCGGCCTGTCTCTTATACACATCTCCGAGCCCACGAGACCGTACTAGATCTCGTATGCCGTCTTCTGCTTGAAACACAAAATCAAAGCACCCTACATGCCAGCACACCTGCACTCTACTCACTGACATATCAACTGAAACATAAACAGTGACACTACTATCAA
>CALLZA010000357.1 GCA_937858165.1 uncultured Ardenticatenia bacterium | reverse complement strand
TGTCTTTTCTTCTCCTCTTAGCACCTTTTCTTCTAGTCGTGTTTGTGTTTGTCCTTGCTCACCTGATAGAACTAATGCTATCTCACGTATCTCATCTACATTGATTTGTCTTTTGTTTTTAGTGTTACTGCTTACCACGATGTCTACACTAGATCGCTCGTCTGCAGTTTTTTTTGTAATGATACGGCGACCACCGAGATCTACACTAGATCGCTCGTCAGCAGCGTCAGATGTGTATAAGAGACAGGTGATAGTGCTGTCCTCGCGGTTGAGGGTGAAGGGTGCGGTGATGTCGCGTTCGTAGTAGCGATCGGTGGCCGAGATGTCGCCGGGCAGCTTGAAGCCGGGCAGGGCGGCCAGAGCCAATTGCGCCGCGCGGCCGACGCCCGTCTCCAGCATACCGCCGACCCACAGCGGCATTCCCGCCGCGCGGCACAGGTCGTGGATGCGCCGCGCCTCCGTCCAGCCGGCAACGCGCGACGGCTTGACGTTGATGATGTCGCACGCGCCGAGGGCCAGGGCGTAGCGGGCGTGGTCGGCCGAGTGGATGCTCTCGTCGAGGCAGAGGGGCGTGGCGATGAGCGGGCGCAGGTGGCTGTGGTCGTAGATGTCTTCGTAGCCGAGCGGCTGCTCCAACATAAGCAGCTTCAGGTCGTCCATGGCCTGGAAGACGGCTGCGTCCTCCAGTCGGAAGGCGGAGTTGGCGTCAAGCATAATCGGCAGGTCGGGGAAGGCGGCGCGGGCGGCGCGGGCCAGTTCCACGTCGTGGCCGGGCTTGATCTTCAGCTTGATGCGGCGGTAGCCCTGGTCGAAGTAGTCGCCGATGACTTCGACCGTCCGGGCGATGCTGGGCTGGATGCCGATGCTGACGCCGACCTTGACCCGCGCCCGCGCTCCCTCGGCGTAGGGCCGGGCCAGCAGCGCCGCCAGCGACACCCCTTCGCGCTGCGCCACCAAATCCCACACCGCCTGGTCGAGGGCCGCCTTGGCCAGCGGGTGGCCGCGCACGAACGACAGCGCCGGACCGAGCGCCTCCGGCCCGGCTAGCGGCTTGCCGACCAGAGCGGGGATCAGGAAGTCGCTCAGGATGTGCCAGGCGGTGACGACGGTCTCGTAGGAGTAGCCGGGGTCGTTGGTAGCCACGCACTCGCCCCAGCCGGTCAGGCCGTCGGCATGGATAGCGACGAGCAGGCAGTCGCGTTGCTGCTGCGGCCCAAAGCTGGTGACGAACGGGCTGACCAGCCACTGGCTGATGTGATAGAGGTCGATGCGCTCGATGTTCATGTGTCAGGAGTCCCCATGCGTGAGAAGGTAGTAGCTGCGCGGCCGCCCGCTCTCGTCCTCCTGGGTCACGAAGTCGGTCACCAGGAAGCCGGAGTCGAACATACCCTCGAAGATGTCGCGGGTGTGGGCGCGCCAGCGTTGGGCCAGGGCAAACTCCTGGCGCTTGATGGCCTGGAAGTTGGCCGGAATCTCGACCAGCATCAGGTTGCTCGGCCGGCTGACGTAGTTGGGCGGCGGCACGGGCAGCCCGGCGGCGTCGAACGTGGCTTCGTTGACCAGTAGCGCCACACCGGCCAGCAGTCCCTCGATCCGCAACGGCCGCCACTTGCGTGTCGCCCGGGCCTCGGCACGATGGCTGGTCACCCACCATTCGACTTCAAAGCGGTCGGTCTGCAAGCCGGCGTTGAGACCGCTCATGTCGCCGTGGAAGTGGCGCAGGTAGTTATGGCAGACCGCGCCGAGCTTGCCGATGTTGAACAGCCCGTTGCGGCTCTCCAGCGGGTCGTAGGTCCAGGTGATGAGACGCACGCCGATGCGCAGGCAGAAGTCGCGCTGGGCCATCTTCAGCCGGTAGCCGACGTTTTGATGTTGATACTCCGGCAATACCCCGGCAATGACCGAGTACATCTTCAGCCGGGCGGCGGCGACCTGGTCAACGCGGTTGGGCGTGTCTTGCGTGGACAAGACGCCGAAGGTGAAGCCGACCAGTCGCGGGCCGTCGAACGCACCCAACAGCGCCGCGCCGCTGTGCTGCATGGCGTGCAGGGCGTGGGCGGGGATAATCTCCAGATCGGGCATACCCCAGGTGGTGCGCTGGATGCTCTCGGCGGCGGTGTACTCTTCGTGTGTGGCCAAATCGCGAATGATGATGTCGGACATTCGAGAAATTCTATCTGAATAGGGGAAGAGGGACACAGAGCAAAAACTTCTTTTACTCTGTGTCCCTTTGTATCCGGCTTCAACTCACACTTACCAACACCACGATTCCGCCCAGGGCCAGGAATGCGCCATAGGGCAGCAGCGCCCCCCGCTCGGCGCGACCGGACAGCAGCCACGCCGCCGCCGCGCCCCCGGCCAACAGAACGCCCAGTAGCAGCGCCCACCCCGCCGCCGGCAGACCCACCACGGCCGCCACCAGCGCCGCCAGCTTCACGTCGCCCATGCCCAGCGCCCCCGGCCCATAGAGCCGGCGGCCGAACGCGAACAGGCCAAGGAAGGCAACGAAGGCCAGCGACGCGGCCAGCGCGGCCGCCAACGGCGCGCTGCTCAGGACGACGGCCGCCGCCAGCGACGGCAGCACGACGACGTTGGGCAGCCGCCGCTGCTCCCAGTCAACCACGGCCAGCAAGACGAGGACGGCGGCAAACAGCCCGGCCACCAACGACTCACGCGGTTCGCCGCGCCCGGCCAGCGCCATCAACAGCAGCGGCAACGCGACGAGCACGACTGTCTGCCGCCGCGGGTGGCGCGTCAGTCCGCAGGCCGCCGGCGCGGGAGCCAGCCAGCAGTCGGCGGCGCGGTTGACCAGCACGGCGGCGAAGAGGCCCAGCAAGGCGTGGAGGATGATCGGCATGGCCCTTATTGTAGCGCGGGTTGCTTTACCGCGCAGAAGACGCGGGTGAAGCAACCCGCGCGATATCCGGCGTAGGACGTGGGTAAAACAACGCGCGCCACACTCCTTTACACGCGGCGGGGATGCGCTATCATTCGCGGCCAACACGTGGCCGGCGGCCGACGCTGGCCACATTGACAGGGGAGCCTATATAGAAAAGCAACCACAGATTTCACAGACGACACAGATTTCTTCAGAGGCTAATCTGTGAAATCGGTGTAATCTGTGGTTGCTTTTTCTGTAAGCGCACAACAAATAGAGGAGAAGACAGTATGAACCGCGCCGCCCGCATCGCCCTCATCATCCTTGGCACTTTGTTGGTCGTGGCCCTGGTGGTAGCCATCGCCGGCTGCGCCGTGGCCCGCGGCCCGTTCCCCGAGGTGGACGGCGAGAAGACAGTCGCTCTGCCCGACGAATGCGCCACGGCCGACGCCGGCGAGTCGGCCGCCCTGTGCGTCGCCCTGACCGGCCACGGCCTGACCGCCCCCGTCCACGTCTACCGCGACGATCACGGCATCGCCCACATCTACGCCGAGAACGCCGACGACCTGTTCTTCGCCCAGGGGTACGTCCACGCCCAGGATCGCATGTGGCAGATGGAGTTCTGGCGGCACATCGCCCAGGGGCGGGTGTCGGAGATCGTCGGCGAACCGGGTCTGGAAAACGACAAGTTCATCCGCACCAGCGGCTGGAATCGCATCGCCGCGGCCAACACCGCCTACTATGAGCAGGAGTTGCCCGAAGCGATGGCTGCGCTGACCGCCTACAGCGCCGGCGTCAACGCCTATCTGGTCGAGAACAAGGACGACATCGCCATTAGTCAGCGTATCCTCGGCCTGGTCGGCGAGCCGTGGGAACTGGAGCCGTGGCAGCCGATCGACTCCATCGGCTGGGGCGCGGTCCATGGCCCGGCTCTTCATCACCACTCAC
>CALLZA010000356.1 GCA_937858165.1 uncultured Ardenticatenia bacterium | reverse complement strand
CCCTGTCCGGCACTTCCTCGTGTTGGGGTGCGCTGCCGGCCGGGCGGCGTCCCCCCCCCCGCAAAACAGACGACCCCATCTACTGGCAGCCCACCCGCGCCCTCCCCGGCATCGAGTGCCACGCCGGCTCGCTGGGCCATCTGCCGTCGGTCGCCGTCGGCGTGGCGATGGATTGCAAGCTGCGCGGCCTGAACAACCGCATCGTCGTCATCACCGGCGACGGCGAGTTGGACGAGGGCACGGTCTGGGAGGCGCTGCTGGTGGCCCAGGCCAAGAAGCTCGACAACCTGCTGTTCATCGTTGACCGCAACCAGTTCCAGGCCAACATCCGCACCGAAGAGCTGATCCCGCTGGAGCCGCTGGCCCCCAAGTTCGAGGCGTTCGGCTGCCGCGTGCGGCGCGTGGACGGCCACGACTTCGCGGCCCTCGAAGCCGGGCTGCGCGAGTTGAGCGACGAGACCGGCTCCGGCAAGCCGGCGGTGCTCATCGCCGACACGGTTCGCGGCCGCGGCCTGCCCAGCATCCAGGAGCGGGCCGACCGCTGGTTCTGTAACTTCACTCACGAAGAAGTCGCCGCCCTGCTGGAAGAACTCCACGGCCAGCGCCAGGCGACTATCGCCTCCGAGGCTCTGATTGTGCGATAGGAGAAGAAATCCACAGATTACACAGATTTCACAGATTCTGAATGATTTTAATCTGTGAAATCTGTGTAATCTGTGGACTCTTCCTGAGACATATCATGAAGAACTACGAACAAACCCTACTGGAACTGGCCCAGGCAGACGAGCGGATCATCGTGATGACCGCCGAGAACCGCGCGGCCATTCGCAACCTGCCCAATCTGCTGCCGGGCCGCTTCATCGACACCGGCATCACCGAGCAGACGATGGTCGGCGCGGCCGCCGGGCTGGCCCTGCGCGGCCGCGTGCCCGTCCTCCACGCCCTGGCCACCTTCCTGACTCTGCGCGCCTTCGAGTTCGTGCGCACCGACGTCGGCATCGGCGGGCTGCCGGTCAAGCTGGTCGGCGGCGTGCCCGGCTTCCTGTCGGACGGCAACGGCCCGACGCACCAGGCCATCGAGGACGTCTCGCTCATGCGCGGCATCCCCGGCTGCCACGTCTTCTGCCCGGCCGATGAGGAGGAGTTGGTGCTGGCCCTACCTGCCATCATCAACAGCCCCAACCCGACGTATATCCGGCACAACGCGCTGAAGACGCCGGGCGGTTATGAGCATGAGCCGTTCGAGATTGGAAAAGCCGAGGTGCGACGCACGTCAGAAAGTGCGACGCACCAGGACGTGACTATTCTCGTCTACGGCTTCCTCCTGCGCGAAGCATGGGAGGCCAAGGCGCGGCTGGAAGCGGAAGGGTTGTCGGTGCGGCTGGTCAACGTGCGCATGCCCAAGCCGATTGACGTCGAAGCCGTGCTGAGCGCCGCCCGCGAGACGAGCCTGCTGGTGACGGTGGAAGACCACTTCCTGACCGGTGGCCTGTTCAGCATCGTCAGCGAGACGCTCGTCCGCCACGGCCAGACGGCCGACGTGCTGCCCATCGCCCTCGAAGAGCGCTGGTTCAAGCCCGCCCTGCTGCCCGACGTGCTGCGCTACGAGGGGTTCACCGGCGAACAGCTCGCCGCGCGCATCCTCGAACGCCTGCCCGTCCACGTGTAATCGAGAAGAAGGATGATCCGCAGATTGGGCAGATTCAGCAGATTTAAGAACCTCACGCGAAGATCGCCAAGGACGCCAAAGAGCGCCAAGAGACGCGTCTTCTTTGCGTTCTTCGCGTCCTTGGCGATCTTTGCGTGAGGTCTTCTGCTAATCTGGGGATTGATCCTCTTTAGGAGAAAACAAATGCCCAACAAGGTTCAACTCGACCAAGACTACCCGATCATCACCGAATCGGAGAAGCTCCACGTCCGCGCCACGGGCTTAATCCCCGCGTTCGCGCACACGATTGCCAAGGGACCAACACAGTACGTTGACGGCGTGGCCCCCAAGTACCTGCAAAGGGCCAAAGGCAGTCACGTGTGGGACGTGGACGGCAACGAGTACCTCGACTACAACATGGCCATCGGCCCCATTTCCCTCGGCTACGGCTACCCGGCCGTCGACGACGCCATTCGCCGCCAATTGGAAGACGGCATTGCCTTCTCGCTCATCCACCCGCTGGAGGTAGAGGTGGCCGAACTGGTGCGCGAGGTCATCCCCAATGCCGAGTCCGTTCGCTATGCGAAGGCGGGAGCCGAGGTCACTTCCGCCGCCGTCCGCCTGGCCCGCGCCTACACCGGCCGCGACAAAGTCCTCTGCTGCGGCTACCACGGCTGGCATGACTGGTACATCGGCATCACCGCCCGCAACGCCGGCGTGCCCCAGGCGGTCAAGGACCTCGTCTACACTTTCAACTATAACGACATGGACTCGGTCATGGCCGCGCTCGACGAAGACACGGCCTGCGTCATTCTGGAGCCGATGACCTTTGACTTTCCCAAGGACGATTTCCTCCACAAGCTGAAAGCTGCCTGCGAAGCCAATGGTACACTGCTTGTCTTTGATGAGATGTGGACTGGCTTCCGCTGGGCACTGGGCGGGGCGCAGGCGTACTTCGGCGTCACCGCCGACCTGGCCTGTTACTCCAAGGCCATTGCCAACGGCATGCCCATCGCCGTGCTGGCTGGGCGGGCCGACGTGATGGGCCTGATCGATGAGCACGTGTTCTTCTTCACGACCTTCGGCGGCGAGGCACTGTCGCTGGCCGCGACGCAAGCCACCATCCGCGAACTGCGCGACAAGAACGTGCCCGCCGACCTGGGCGCCAAAGGACAGCGGCTCATGGACGGCTACAACGACATTGCCACCGAGCTTGGCATCCGCGACATCACCTACTGTAAGGGCCACCCGGCCCGCGCCATGACGGTCTTCGACGACAAGGGCGGCCAGGGCCTGCTAATGAAGTCGCTGGTGCAGCAGGAACTCATCAGGCGCGGCATCCTGTGGTCGGGTTTCCACAATATGTGCTACAGCCACACGGAGGCCGATCTCGACTACACGCTCGAAGCCTTCGGCGAAGTGCTGGCCGAACTCAAGGGCGCGCTGGAGGCCGGCGATCTAGCCTCACGCCTGCGCGGCAAGCCGGTGCAGCCTGTCTTCCGGCGGACGGATAGCTTTAATCTCAAGCCAAGGAAGTAGTGGTCAGTGGTCGGTGCGTGGGCACCGACCACTGACCACTGACCACTGCCATGACAAGACTCTTCTCCCTCGACAACAAAACCGCCATCGTCACCGGCGCGCTGGGACTCATCGGCCGTAAGCATTGCGAAGCGCTGGCCGCTCACGGGGCCAACGTCATTGTCGCCGATCTCGACGCCGACGGCTGCGCCGAATTTGCGGCCACACTGCCTACGCCCGCTCTCGGCTGCGCCCTTGACGTGACTGATCCGGCCTCCGTGGCCGCCCTGCGCGACGCGACGCTGGCCCGCTTCGGCCACCTCGACGTGCTGGTCAACAACGCGGCCATCAACGACATGTTCGAATCGCCCACAATGGCCGCCGACCAGTCGCGCTTCGAGAACTACCCGCTGGCCATGTGGCAGAAGTCGCTGGAGGTGAATGTCACCGGCGTCTTCCTCTGTGCCCAGATTCTCGGCACGCCGATGGCCACCCAGGGCAGCGGCAGCATCATCAACGTCGCTTCGACCTACGGCATCGTCGCCCCCGATCAGTCGCTCTACAAGACGCCCGATGGCCGCCAGCCGTTCTACAAGTCGCCCGCCTACCCGACCACCAAGGGCGCGGTCATCGCCTTCACGCGCTTCCTGGCCGCCTACTGGGGCGGCGCGGGCGTGCGCGTCAACACCCTTTCGCCCGGCGGCGTGGAGAACAACCAGCAGGCGTACTTCATCGACAACTACTCGGCGCGGACCATGCTCGGCCGCATGGCCGCGCCAACCGACTACCAGGGCGCGCTCGTCTTCCTGGCCTCCGACGCCTCGGCCTACATGACCGGGGCCAATCTGGTGGTCGATGGGGGGTGGACGGCATGGTAATCAATATACTGAATCATGGCTGTCTCTTATACACATCTGACGCTGCCGACGAGCGATCTAGTGTAGATCTCGGTGGTCGCCGTATCATTAAAAAAAAAAAAAAGCGACAATGAAGTGGATAGACGCATAACAAACATGACAATAAAACGAACAGAACACTAGACGAAAACACAATAAGAGAGAGGAAACAAGAGACAAGAAATAGAAGG
>CALLZA010000355.1 GCA_937858165.1 uncultured Ardenticatenia bacterium | reverse complement strand
CGCGGTTGTGGTTCACCTTTGTCGCGGCCCCGGCGACGAGAAGAAATGGGCGGGGCCCGAACATCCCCTCGTCCGTCGTCCGCTCGCCCGCTCCCCCAGAGGCCACAAGCGCCGAGGGTATATCCCCGCGGGGCCGCGCGCGTCGCTCCTGCAGCAGTCCATCTAGGTAGTCGGTCAGTTCGGCCGCCGCGACCGAGGCCCGGCTATAGATCGCCTCGTCCTCCGTCAGGTCGAGGCTACGCACAATGGCCGCCGACCAACCGTGAAAGCGCGCCTGGTCGGCCGTGGGCACGCCCAGCATCTCGCAGATGACCGTCACCGGCAGCGGATAGGCCAGATCGGCCATCACCTCCATCGTTCCCCGATCCTCGACGCGATCGAGCAACGCGTCGGTAACGCCCTGGATCATCGTCCGCAGTTCGGCCACGGCCCGCGGCGTGAACGCCTTCTGCACCAGCCCCCGCAGCCGCGTATGATCGGGCGGGTTCATGGTCAACAGCCAGTTGGCTTGCATCCGCCACAGCGCGGCCTGGGACGGCGGCGCGGCCAGCGCGGTGGGCTGGTAGTGACCCAACCGATCATCGCGCAGCAATGCCTGGCAATCCTCATGTGCCGTCAGGAACCACAACCCCCACGGCTCCCAGAAGAAGATGGGCGCGAAACTGCGCAACATGTCGTAGAACGGGTAGGGATCGGCCCGAAAGGCGGGCGAACGCGGATCGAACTCCATGTAAACTCCCTTGGCTTGTGGCTCGCCGCAAAGGCGAGTTGTGAGGTACGGCGACGGTCGCTAGGCCAGACGCCCGAAAGCCTGCAACGTCTCCAGATTGCGCAACGTCAGCACGCCGCGCCACTCCCGCTCGGCCACGGCCCATGCGTCGGCGTCGATGAAGTCCCAGGCCCAGTTCGGCCCCCACGTGCCGTCTGCCTCCTGCGTGTCCAGCAGGTAGTCGAGATTGGCATTGAGCACTGCCGGATCAACGGCCGCGGCCAGCTCCGATTGCGGCGAGCGCACCACCGTCAGCGGCTTCAGGTTGTAGTCGTTCCATTCGGCCGGGTCCATGACCACCGAGCGGACCACGACGCGGCGCAGCTTGTCGATCATGTTTTCCCGCATCTCGCCCGGCAGGCCCGGCGTCGCCAGTAGATCGACGTAGCACATGAGATCGTGCATCTCCATCATTTGCGAATAGGTCAGCAGGTCGGTCGCCGCCAGGCGCAACGCGCCTTCGACAAACGGCGACGGCACCAGCTTGCGATACTGCCACAGGTAGCCAACGACCGACGCCCGTGGGTTGGCCCAGAAGTCGCGGAAGTTGGCCGCGCTCTCGGCGTATGCCCACCACGGCGCGTGCGGCGCGTCTTCCACCGCCGGTGAGATGATCGGCCAGCGCCCCGTCTCGGCGTCGTAGTTATCGATCAGGTAGACCAACGCCGCCGGCAGGCCGGACGTCTCCTCCGTCGCGCCGACGCGCCGCAGGATGTCCAGAGCTATCGTTGTCGCCAAGACCGACGACGCCGCGGCGCGCATGTCCGGCTCCAGCGCCCGGCCGAAGCCGCCGTCGTCGTTCTGATAGGGGACGAGGGCGGCCAGGACGGCCGTGCGCCCGCCGCCTTCGAAGGCGTGGGCGAAAAGGGCACGCTCCAGTGGTCGCGCCTCATGGCGCAGGTAGTTGGCCGCCCGCTCAAATTGATCGCGTTCCAGCATTTTCATAGCATATACTCCTACGGTTTGTAGTCCCGCGCTTTAGCGCTCTTCGCGGTCCCAGAACCCGCTAGAGCGCTCAACTACCAACCGCACGGCGTGCCGCGGCTACGGCAGCCACTATCTGGCTCAGGTGGTCACTAACGTGGGAGTATGACTCATCGAGCAGCGTTCGCGCCAGCCGCCAGTAGGTGCGGCGGCGGCGCACGAACTCCTCCGGCAGCGCCGCAATTAGGGCCAGCGTCTCGGCGTTCAACCGCTGCCACTCGGCCACCATGTCGGCCAGCGTCGGGAAGGCGTGGATGGTGGCGTTGAGGCGCACCTCCTGGTTGGCGGCGTCGCTGTCGTAACTCGCCTCCAGGTCGCCGAGCAGCTCGCTGATCCACTGCTGATTGTAGCGCTCGCCCTGGATGAGGTGGGCCATGACCTGCATCACATTCCACGCCTCTAGGCCGGGGCGGAAGGATGCCTCCAGGTCGCTGACGCCGTCCAGAGCAGCATCGAGCGCGGCCTCATCGCGGGCGTACCGTTCGGCGACGCGGGCCAGCAGCTCCGGTGCGCTGTCGGGAATGTCGGGAATGTCCCGGCCGGACAGGGTCATGGGTAGTTCATGGCGCGCGCCGCCGCGATAAAAGGCCACGGTGACGGTATCGCCGACCTGTCGCCCTTGCAGCGCGCCGCGCAGGGCTGCTACGTCGGGCGTCGGCCGGCCGTCGATGCCAACGATCACGTCGTCCTGCGCCAGCCCGGCGTTGGCCGCGCCCAGCCCGGGTACGACGCCGCTCAGCCGCACCCCCTCGGCCATGGGCACGCCCAGCCGTGTTGCGTCGTCAGCATCGAAGGCAGCCAGTAGAACGCCCAGCATCGGCCGCCGCGTGACGCGCAGGTCTTCGCCGCTGGTCAGCACGGAGTTAAGATTTTCCAGCGAGCGACGCCAGGCGCGGTCGAACTCAGCCACTTTGTCGCCCCACTCCGGCCCCTGGCCAATGCCGCTGTGCTCCAGGCGCAGGTGAGCGCCCTGGTCGCTCGGCTCGATGGCGACGTGGACGCGGGTCGGCCGTGGCTCGCCCCGCCCCTGCCACGTGAAGCAGACGGCGCGATTGGCCAGAAGCTCGGTGAAGTGGCCGGTGGCGTAGTAGCCATCGTTCCAGCCTACGAACAGGTGGCCGTTGAGCCGCGGCGAGGTGGTGGCCGTGTCGCACAGCCACTCGCGCAGCGCCGTACTGCTGGTGAACGCACGATAGAGATCGGCCGGGCCGACGGCAAAACTCTGCTCATAAGTCAGCGTGTCGCTCTCGTCCGCCATGTGTAGCTCCTTCCAGGTCGGGCGCTAGGGACGCGGCGCCCAGATGATTCGTCCAACGCTCAATTCGCCGGGGTTGGCGCGACGCAGGATGGCCGTCGTCGTGCCAAAGCGCGTGGCCATCGACTCCCACGTCTCGCCCGCTTCGACCGGGTGGGCCTGGACGCACGGCGGGCCGATGATGCGCCCCAGACTGCCGATATTAGGCACGGTGATGATCTGGCCAGGGTAGATCAGGTCGGGGTTGGGCAGGCGGTTGGCCGCCCACACGCCGCTGTAGGCCGTGCCATAGCAGCGGGCGATCTGCAACAGCCACTCGCCGCGGATGACGGTGTGCTGGATGGTCGTGCCCGGCGTCAGACCTACCGCGCCGGGCAACGGCGCGATCATCGAGCAGATGGTGACGGCAACGCTCGACTTTATCGACGACACGCCGGATTCGTGGCGTCTCGCGCTGATGGAGTACCACGATCGGCAGCAGACCGATCGCCTGATTCACAACTTCTCGACGTCGAAAGACTCGTTGAAAGAAGGTTTGCAGGCGTTCCAAGTGCCGATTGGCGACAACGGCGCATCCGAGGTGTATGACGCGGTCATCGACGGTTGCAAACGCATCGAGAATGAAGACGCGGGCACGTTGTCGTTCGATGACGCGGACGTGCGCGCGCTGATCTTTATTTCGGATGGACGCGACACATCGAGCATCGCGTCGCTTGAAGAATGCATTACGGCCGCGACGGACCGCCGCGTGCGCCTGTATCCGATTGGGTTTGGCCAGACGGTGAATGCCGCGCCGCTTATTCAGATGGCGACGACGACGGGCGGCCATTACTACGCCGCACCGACGGCCGCGGACCTTGTGAGCCTGCTTCAAAACGAGGAAGGTCAACCGAGCAACGCGCCAGGCAGAATCGTGACAGAGCTCAAACGTCAGATTGTGTTGACATATATCTCGCTATTCCAGGAAGGGTCGCACAACTATCTGATCAGCGCCGAATACCAGGGCATCACTTTCCCGCTGGCCGAATCCGCCATGCAGTTGCATGCCGCGCATTTGATGGGCCTCAACGCCGCGACCCTGCTCGACCGCGGTGAACGCGCCATCAAGGAATTGTCGATGGCCAAGTGTTACGCGGTGGAAGTCGGGCTCGAAGCGGTCAATCGCGCCATGCAGGCCCTGTCTCTTATACACATCTCCGAGCCCACGAGACCGTACTAGATCTCGTATGCCGTCTTCTGCTTGAAAAAAAAAAA
>CALLZA010000354.1 GCA_937858165.1 uncultured Ardenticatenia bacterium | reverse complement strand
CCATGTTGCGCTGTACTCTGCTTACGTCGCTAGTCTCGTGTCGTCGTTAGTGTGTTGGTTAGTGTTGCTGCACGCTGCGCTTATGGCTATCGTTGTGTTTTTTTTAATGATACGGCGACCACCGAGATCTACACTAGATCGCTCGTCGGCAGCGTCAGATGTGTATAAGAGACAGAGCAATAGCTCCTCCGGCGTGCCCTGGGCCAGGGCGCGAAAGCGTTCGACGACGTCGGGGCGCAGGCGGCGGTGGCGGCGGCGCGGCTGGGGGTCGAGGACGCGGCCGCCGCCCAGGGTGGCCCCCGGCGTGGGGCGGCGCAGGATGAAGCGGTCGCCCCGCGCGGCAGCCACCGGCTGGGCCAGGGCCAGTTGCAGCCAGCCGGCTTCGCCGGGTGCGATCTGCTCACCGCCGATGACGCGGGCGCGCGCCGACACTTCGGCCGCACCAATGAACAGCTTCACCTCGGTGTTGTGGGCCAGCGGCGCGTCGGCGTCGGGTAGGTGGCGGTAGGCGCTGTCCAGCAATAGCGTCGGCCGCACCGCACCACGAGCCGCCAAGACCTGCCCACGGTGCAGCGCGTCGCGGTCGATGCCGGTGAGGTTGACGGCCACACGGCTGCCGGGCTGGGCCGTCTCGCGCTTGGTCTTGTGCGTTTGCAGGCCGCGGACGCGCGCCGGCCGCCCGCCCGGTTGCACTTCGATCTCGTCGCCAACGCGCAGGCGGCCGTCGAGCAGCGTGCCGGTGACGACCGTGCCGAAGCCGGACAGGGTGAAGACGCGGTCGATGGGCAGGCGTGGCCGGCCCAGGTCGGGCGGTGGGGGAATCTGGTGCAAGGCGGCGGTCAGCGCGGCGCGCAACTCAGCCAGCCCCGCGCCGGTGCGCGCCGATACGGGCACAATGGGGGCGGCGGCCAGCGCCGGCCCGCCACTCAGGCGCAGCGTCTCGCCGACCTCGAGTGCCACCAACTCCAGCCACTCCGGGTCGTCAATGAGGTCGATCTTGGTCAGGGCGATGACGCTGCGGGGAATCTCCAGCAGGTTGAGGATAGCCAGATGCTCGCGGGTCTGGGGCATGACGCCTTCGTCAGCGGCGATGACGAACAGAGCCAGGTCGATGCCGCCGACGCCGGCCAGCATGTTCTCGATGAAGTCGCGATGGCCGGGTACGTCAATGACCCCAACCTCCGCGCCGTCGAGCGTCAGCCAGGCGAAGCCGAGGTCGATGGTCATCTCGCGCGCCTTCTCCTCGGCCAGCCGGTCGGGGTCGATGCCGGTCAGGGCCTGGACGAGGGTCGATTTACCGTGATCGACGTGGCCGGCGGTGCCGATGACGTGCATGGGGGGCGATGGGGCCGGGAAGTGGCCTAATCTTCGCGAACGGGTACCAGCGCCGGTTGGCGGCGCCGGTTGGGGTTCTGGTCGAGCGCCTTTTCGACTTCTTCCAGCCACAGGACAGGCCACTTCTTGATGGCCTCCGACTGGGCCAGGGTAACGCGCATGGCCACGGCCAGCTCCTGCTTAAGCTCTTCTAGTTGCTCGTTCAACCCGACCAGTTGCTCGCGGAACTCGCGCTCGCGACGGTCGCCGACGGCCAGACGTTGCAGCCAGTCGGCCTCGAAGTTCTTCCACTTGCGGTTGTCTTCCTGGACAAACTGCTCCCAGCGCGACTCCATGCGCTTAGACTCGACGCGCACCAGCTCGTTGGCCTCGCGCTGCTGGTTCTCCAGGTGGACTTGCAGCGCGCGCAGGCTCTCGATGGCGGTGCGCGATTCGTTGTACTGGTTATGGAACTTCACCCAGTCCTGCGTGAACCGCTCCAGCGTCGTTTCGTGCTCGTCCATCGTCCGCTGCCAGCCGGCGAGGCGCTGGTTGCGCTCGTGCTCGCCGATCTGAACCTGCTCCGTCCAGTCGCTGATGCTTTTGCGCAGCAAAATCTGGGCTTCGCTGGTGGTCTGGGCCGAGGCCTGCACTTTAGAGAGGTTTTGCGCCAGGATTTCCAGCCGGTTGTTGATGGGTTCCCAGCGCTTGCCGATCTCCAGCAGGGCCGCCTGAACCTCAGCGATGTTGCGGTTGTCCTGCTTCTCCTTTTCCTCGACGAAGGCCAGCGACCGCTCGACGTTGTCGACCTGGCTGGCGACCTGGGTGAGGGCGTTTTGCTGGACGCCGATGAGATTGGCCAGGCGGGCTTCTTCGGCCTGGCGCAGGGGCAGGACTTGTTCGATGCGGCCAATGGCCGGCAACTCTTTGCGGATGTCGGCCAGCTCGCGCGCCGTCGCTTCGTGCTCTACGCGGCGCAGCCGGTCGAGTTCGCGCTCGGCCTCGATGCGCCGCTTGTCGTACTGCTCGATCATCTTGACGATGTCGTCTTTGAATTGCAGTAGCTGCGTATCGACCATCGGAATGCGCGACAGCTGGCTGTTGACGACGCCGAGTTGCTTTTCGAGGTCTTGAATGCGCCGGTCGCGGCTGACCAATTCGCGTTCGGCCAGAACAGCGCGCTGCTCCAGCTCGACGAGCTTGCGCCCCGATTTGCGGCGCTCTTCGTCGAGCCACTCCAGCCGCTTGCGAAGCTCGCCGACATCCTGATCAAGGGCGCTGGTCGAGGATTTAGGATTGCCGTTGTTGCTCATGGCCTTCAACTCCTGGTCGATTCACCGCTTCTGAAGGATAGCATGGGGCGCATTATACTCAGGGGCCAGATAGCAGGCCAACTTGCCCGGCAGCGCTCATGCGCCATACAATGAGCAGTATGCACATCGGGATCGATTGCCGGCTGCCGACGTACCGCATGGGAGGTATCAGCCAGTATGCCATCCACCTCATTGCGGCCCTGGCCGAGTTAGCCGGGCCGGAGCGGTACACCATCTTTCACAGTCGCAATGAGCGGCGGACGTTCGTGCCCGCCGACCCGCGTTTTTCGCGTAGCGATTTATGGACCCCCTGTCATCATCGACTGGAACGGACTGCGCTGGCCGTCGAGTTGGCCCGGCATCGACTGGACGTGCTGCATAGCCCGGACTTCATCCCGCCCGCCGGCGGGGCGCGTCGCCGCATTATTACCGTCCACGACCTGACCTTTCTTTACTACCCGCAGTTTCTGACCGCCGAAAGCCGCCGCTACTACGCCGAGCAGATAGGTTGGGCGGTAGAAGTGGCCGACCACATTAGCGCCGATAGCGAGGCCACCCGCCGCGACATCATCGCGCTGCTGGGCGTGCCGCCTTCGAAGGTGACAACTATTCATCTGGCGGCCAATCCCGTATTTACCGTCGATTACGCGCCGGAAGTGGTCGACGCGACGACGGCCGAACTGGATGTCGGCCGCGGCTTCATCCTGGCCGTGGGTACGCTTGAACCGCGCAAGAACGTGCCGCTGTTGTTACGCGCCTACCATCGGTTGCGTACGACAGCCGGACTCAATGTGCCGCTGGTGCTCGTAGGTGGCAAGGGGTGGATGTTCGACGACGTTTTTCGCACGATCGACGGGCTGGGGTTGGGCGATCATGTGCGCCATCTGAGCGGCGTTAGCGACACCCAACTGGCCCATCTCTATCGGGCGGCGGGGGTGTTGGCCTTTCCGTCGCACTACGAGGGGTTCGGATTGCCGGCACTGGAGGCGCTGCACGCCGGCTGCCCGGTAGTCGCCAGCGACCGCGGCTCGCTGCCGGAAGTGGTGGGCGAAGCGGGGGTGCTGCTGCCGCCGGACGACGTTGACGCCTGGAGTGAGGTGTTGTGGCAAGTTTTGACCGACGCCGCCGTGGCCGACCGCCTGCGGCGCGCCGGCGCGCCGCAGGCGGCGCGATTCAGTTGGCGCGCGACGGCCGAGGCTACCCTGGCGCTCTATCACCAGACATAGAGGCAACACATGGCTCGCATTCTCCTTCTGACGCCGCAACTGCCTTATCCGCCGCAACAGGGCACCAGCCTGCGCAACTTCCACCTACTGCGCGCCCTGGCCCAACGCCACGACGTGACCCTGCTCAGCTTCGCCGAGCGCGACCGCGCCGCCGATACTGCGCGCCTGGCTGAGTTGGCGCGCGTCTTGCCGCCTATCGCCGTGCCCGAGCGTACGACGGGCCAACGGCTGCGCGGCTTGCTGACGTCGCGCGCGCCGGATATGGCCCGACGCTTGCACAGCGCGGCGTTGGCCGCGGCGCTCGCCGATGCGCTGCGGGACGAGGTATTTGATGTGGTGCAGATCGAGGGCATTGAGTTGGCCTGGACGATGCCCCTCATCCGGGAGATCGCCCCCGGGACGCGCATCGTCCTCGACTGTCACAACGCCGAGACGGAGTTACAGCGGCGCGCGCTGCACGCCGACCGCCGGCAGCCACGGCGCTGGCCGGCGGCGGTCTATTCGGCGGCGCAGGTCGGCCGGCTGGCGCGCTTCGAGCGCGAGGCATTGCGGGCGGCCGACGCGATCATCGCCGTCAGCGAAGAGGATCGCCGGCAGTTGATGGCGCTGGCCGAGCCAGCTAAGCCTATCGCGGTTATCCCAAACGTAGTGGCCGTGGATGACTATCAGTGGGCGGGGCCGGTGCCGGATGAGGCCCGCTTCGATCTCGTTTTCACCGGCAAGATGGATTACCGGCCCAATGTTGATGGGGTTTTGTGGTTTGCCGAAGCGATTTGGCCCTTGGTGCGACAGGCGCGGCCGGCGACGACGTGGGCGATCGTGGGCCAGCGACCACATACGCGCCTGGCGGCGTTGGGCGACGCGCCGGGCATCACGCTGACCGGGCGGGTTGATCAGGTGCAGCCCTACCTAGCGGGAGCTGGGGTGTACGTGCTTCCTCTTCGCATAGGCAGCGGAACACGTCTTAAACTAATCGAAGCTATGGCAGCCGGCTGCGCCGTGGTCAGCACCACGATCGGGGCAGAGGGGTTCGCCCTGGAGAGCGGGCGCGAGGCGATAGTGGCCGACACCCCAGAGGCGTTCGCCGCGGCTGTGCGGGCGTTGCTCGACGATCCGGCGCGACGTGTGGCGCTGGGCGAACGGGCTAGGGTGTTCGCAGCGCAGTACGATTGGCAGCGGGTCGGGCCGCTGCTGGATGAGGTGTATGATGAGCTTCTGGCCGGCGGTTAAGGACGTGTGAGCAAGCGCTAGACAGCGATCAGCGGCGACTGTGGCGCGGCGCTCAAGTACTCGGCCCCGTCGGCTGTCACGAGCACAAGGTCTTCGATGCGTACGCCCCCGTAGCCCGGTAAATAGACGCCCGGCTCGACGGTCATGACCGCGCCGGATGGGATGATTGTCTTCTCGGCCAGGCGGCTGAAGCGCGGATCCTCATGAATCTCCAGCCCGACGCCGTGGCCGGTGCCGTGGCCGAAGTGGGCGCCGTTACCGGCCGCGGTGATGAGATGGCGGGCCAAAGCGTCGATTGCTTTACCGGTCACACCGGGGTGAATGCCGGCGATGGCCGCGGCGTGGGCCTGGCGCACGGTGTCGTAGATACCCCAGAAGGCGTCATCGCCCGCGTCGCCCAGGTAAAAGGTGCGCGTCAGGTCGCTCTTGTAGCCGTCTACCTGGGCCCCTAGATCGACGATGACGATGTCGCCCGCCTGCAAGACACGGTCGCCGGGGTGGTGATGGGGCAGGGCGCTGTTGGGGCCGGAGGCGACGATGATATCAAAGGCGACGGCTTCGGCGCCGGCCTCGCGCATGAACTTCTCCAACTCCCAGGCCACCGCGCGCTCCGACACGCCGGGCCGGGCCAGGCGCGGCACTTGGGCCACCGTTTCATCGGTCAGGCGGGCCGCAGCGCGAATCGCAGCCAGTTCGCTCGTCGTCTTGACCGCCCGCAGTGGCTCAACCGTCGCCGGCAGAGGAACCCAGACGATGTCGGTGTGTTTGTCCAGCGCGCTCTGCTTGGCGAGCGAGACGTGATTCGCCTCGACGCCGATCCGCGCCGCGCCTGCGGTGGCCAGGAAGCTGGTCATGGCGTCCTTGTCGTCGCCCAGGCGAAAGATCTCGTACGCCGGCGCTTCCTGCGAGGCCCGCTCCCAGTAGCGCGAATCGGTGGCCAGGACAGCGCGTTGTCGTGAGATCAGCAGTTGCGCGGCCGAACCGGTGAAGCCGCTGGCCCAGCGGCGGTTGGCGGCGCTGGTCAGCAGCAGGGCATCGACCTGCCATTCGTCAAAGTTGGCGCGGATGGCGGACAGACGGTCGGTCATTCTATTCTCCTGTATCAACCCAGATGTGGCCCCCGCCGGCGGTAACACGCCCCACGACGGCCGCGTCGGGCAGCAGGCTGAGGAAGGTCGCTACGCCTTCCGGCGGAACGGCTACGAGCAAGCCGCCGGAGGTCTCCGGCGTAAAGAGCAGGTCGCGGTAGAGGTACGTGATTTCATCGGCAAAGGTAACCGACGGGCCGAAGAAGTTGGCGTTGTTGTCCATTCCACCGGGAAAGGCTCCGGCCCGACCGTACTCAACCGCCCCAGGCAGCCACGGTAGACGGGTCAGGTCAAAACGAAAGTCAGTTGCTCCCTGACGCGCCATCTCCTGGGCGTGCCCCAGCAAGCCGAAGCCGGTGATGTCGGTCATGGCCCGCGCACTGGCGGTCTGGGCGGCGCGGGCGGCGGCCCGATTCAGCCGCTTCATGCCGGCGACAGCGGCGGCGACGTGTTCGGCCGCGGCCCGTCCGCTCTTCAGCGCCGTGGTGATGACGCCGACGCCCAACGGTTTGGTCAGAATGAGCGCGTCACCCGGCTGCGCGCCCCCTTTGCGCCGCACCATCCCTGGCGCGATCAGCCCGGTGACGGCCAGCCCATACTTCGGCTCCCTGTCGTTGACGCTGTGGCCACCGGCCACGACGGCCCCGGCCTCGGCCACCTTCTCGGCCCCACCGCGCAGAATCTCGGCCAGGATGCTTTTGTCAAGCGTATCGGGAAAGGCGACCAGATTGACGGCAAACAGGACTTCGCCGCCCATGGCGTAGATGTCGGACAAAGCGTTGGCGGCGGCAATGGCGCCGAAGTCATAAGGATCGTCGACGATGGGCGGGAAGAAGTCGACCGTGGAGACGACCGCCTGATGCTCGTTGAGCTGATAGACCGCGGCATCATCGGCCGCGGTCAGACCGACCAGGAGGTCAGGGAAGTCGGCCGCCCGGAAGGTCGCGCGTATCGGTCCAATAATTCGCTCCAGCTCCGCTGGGGCCAACTTGGACGCTCAACCGGCGCAGGAAGCGAGAGAGGTCAGTCGGATCGGTTCTTCAATCATGACGTACACCAGACGACGAGAAGTATACTGTCGCCCCATGATTCGGCAATTGTCGTTGACCCACCGCGCGGCGGTTCCTATAATGGCCCGGTATGAAGCGTTCAGCCCTGTCGCGCGTCGAAGACCTGATCCGCAAGGTAGTCGAAGAGCCATTCACCTGGCTGGCCGGCGATCCGCTGGATCCGTTCCGACTGGCCACCTACCTGGTGCGCATCTATGAAGACGCGCCGGCGGCCAGCATGCCGCCCAATCACTTCACTATCGCCGTCAGCCCTGAGGACTATGCCGAGGTGGCCGACGGGCGGGGAGCCGAACTCGAGCTGCAAGTCGCCGATTACGTGGCCTTGCTGGCCGAGCGGCGCGGCCTGCACATCAGCGAGACACCAACGGTCACCTTTACGGTCGACGACGGCGAACTGCCGCGGCGAGCGCACATCGTCGCTGAGCGTCGGGCGGAACAGCCCGACGTCCACACCGAGGTCTTCACCCTTGATCCGGGCGACGCCGTGCGGGAAGCGATTCTCGCCGCCGACGCCTTTCTCATTGTTCAGGGGCGGCAGCACATCGCCCTCGATCGGCCGGTAACCCGCATCGGGCGGCGCATGGACAACGACATCGTTCTCGACCTGCCGTCGATTAGCCGCCAGCACGCCCAAATCCGCTGGCGGCAACGCTACTTCGCCCTCTACGATGTGAGCCGGCACGGGCAGACAGCGGTCAATGGTATGCCCGTGAGGGAGCACATTCTGCGCCCTGGCGACGTAATCGCCCTCAGTGACGTGATGCTCGTCTATGGCGAGGGGCGCGACCAGCCACTGGCCGACCTGTCGGCGGCGATTGACGACGAACTCGACACGACGATGCAGAAGCCCTACGAATGACCACGCCCGTTTTGCTATTCACGTTGCGGATCATCAGCGCGGTACTGCTGCTGGCGTTCTTCGCCGCCGTCGGCTGGTATCTGCGGCAAGACTTGCGCGCCACGCGGCGGGCGATGAGCGGGCAGGGGCCGAGTCTGGGGGCACTGCGCGTCATCGCCAACACGGGCGATCGGCCGCCGCTCGACACGCGCTACGAACTCGCGCCGATTACAACGCTCGGCCGCAACAGCCGCAACACCATCGTCCTCAACGAAGGGTACGTCTCCGGCGAACACGCCTTGCTGGCGTGGCGGGATTCGCAATGGTGGCTGGAAGACCTGGGCAGCCGCAACGGGACGGTGCTCAACGACGCGCCATTGACCGACCCGACTGTGATTTCGGCCGGCGACGTGCTGACGATTGGCGGCGTGCAGTTGAAGTTGGAGCTGCCGGGGCGAGGCGAGGGGGAGAACGAGAGCGGCATACGGGATTCGAACCCGTGATAACAGCTTGGGAAGCTGCTGTGATACCACTTCACCAATGCCGCTTACTGACAGGCATTATATGCTGTCTGGCGGGAAGTTGCAAGCAGTGGGGGACATTGCAGAGCGAGAAGAAGACCTCACGCAAAGAGCGCGAAGGACGCAAAGAGCGCGAAGAAACGTCTCTTTGTGCGCTATTTGCCTGAGATCTTCTTCACTGGCTCGGCCGGCTGTCGGCGGGGGCGGTCAGGGGCGGCCTGGTTGTCTGAGGGGCGCGGTGACGCCGGCCGTGGCGTAGTGATTGGCCGGAGTAGACGACGGCGTAGTGAAGACCGGCCGTCAGCCCCAGCAGCAACCACCACAGGAACCCCGGCCGCGCGCCAAGGGCCACCGTATCAAAGATGCCGAAGACCCAACCGGCCAGCAGCGAGCCGGCCAGCCCGGCCACCAGGCCGTGATAAGGATGGTGCGCGGCATCACGACGCTGTAGCCGGCGGTAAGTGTTCCACAACAAGCCTGCACTAATCCACCAAATAGCCACGTAGCTGACCAAGCCAGGCAGCCCCAGGTCGAGCGCCGTTTGCAGCAGATGGTTATGGGCATGCCCCAGATCGACGTCGGCCGAGATGCTGTAGAGGGGGTAAAGGGCGTGGACAACCCGGCGGAAGCCATTAACACCCATGCCCGTCAACGGGAAGTCGGCAATGCCCAGCAAAGCCCGCGACCAGATCTCCAGCCGACCACTAAGACCTACGGCGTCGCCAACGAGGTTCTGGTCCAAGCGGCTACCGGCATAGGCCCCTAGGGCAAATAGGCCGACCGCTAGCCCGATTCCCAGCACCAGACGCCAGCGAGGCGGCAAAACGAGGGTCACGACCAGCAGCAGACCCAGGGCAACAGCCAGCATCCCGCCGCGCGACAACGTCGCCACGAAGATGAAGCCGGTGAAAAGGAAAGCCGCCAGCAGCGGCGTCATTACCAGCAAGCGGGCAGGCGTAGTCCGGCGTAGTCCGGCCAGGAGACAGCCCAGCATGAGCGGCAAGACCCAGCTCAGGGTGCCGGCCAACTCATTGGCGTTGACGATGCCGCCCACTGTGCCGGGAATGCCGCTGGCCAGCGGCAGCCAGGCGCGCGCCTGGTTGAGGAAGGCGAATGGCGGCTGCCACTCCGCACCGACCAGACCCACCCCGGCCATCAGTGTTCCGGTCAGCAGCACAAAGCCGACGATGGGCCATAGCCCCTGATCGCGGCGGCCGGCGGCCGCGGTGGCGTAGAACAGACCGATGCCCAATAGGATGCCGGCGATCTTCGGCCCACTGACCAGGGGATCGAACACCATTGCAAAACTGATGCCGACCATCGCCAGCAGCAGCCAGATGGCTAGGTCGTAAGGTGTGGGGGTGATCCAGCGCCCGGTGGCCGCCTTGCGCACCAGCCACAGCAGCGGGATCAGCAGCAGCCCCACACTGGCCGCGCCAAACGGCAAGAGCGTCACTGGTATGAGCAGCACGAGGAGAAACCATTCCCACTGAAGGAGTTTCTGGGCGATATTACGCATCAGCATCGTGACCTGTCGCGATCATGACCATAATAACGGCCCCGTCCGCCCGTCGCAAGCAGAATTGAGTGAAAATGGCGTTGGAATTGGGTTGCCTCACGCGGGCGAGGGTTTATAATCGCGTCTGCCTGTAGAGGGAACAGGAGTGAAGATGCCTTCGAGTCCGCTCGTCTTGCTGGTGGAGGGACACAATGCCGGTCGCGATTCCTTGCGGCCCATGCTCCTGAAACCCGGCTATGAAGTAATGGTTGTCTACACCGGCGCCGAAGCGTTGGACTGGCTGCAAGCCCAGGCCCGCACTCCGGATCTGATTGTGTTTGACGCGTCTACCATGCGCTCGAACGGCGTTCGCAACTGCCGGCGGCTGCGTCGCTCGGCCGAGCTAATCCCAATTATCCACAGCCGGGCCAGCGGCGAAGATGAAGACCGCAGCGCCGGGGCCGACGTTTATCTAGAGCGTCCTTATTCGGCGCGCAAGCTCCTCAACCGGACGCGCGCGCTGTTGCCGGCCGACAGCAGCCGCGAAGAGATCGTCCGCTATGGCAGCATCACCCTCTTCCGCAGCAAGCGTTCCGTGGGCGTGGCCGGCAAGGGGGAGTTCATTCTGACGCCGAAACTTGCCCTGCTGCTGGAATCGTTCGTCCGCCAGCCGGGCACGCTCCTGACCCGCCGACATCTGATGCAGACCGTCTGGCAGACCGATTTCGTTGGCGACACGCGTACGCTGGACGTCCACGTTCGCTGGGTGCGCGAGTGCATCGAAAGCGACCCTAGCCGCCCCCAACTGCTGAAGACTGTCCGCGGCAAAGGGTACATGCTGTCGATCCCCGCGCCCAACGACGACCCCGCTTAGAACGACACCCCGTTGCGGAAACGCAAAAAAGCACCATCGTTGCCGATGGTGCTCGGTCAAATACCAGTCAATGCGCTCGCTGGCGCGTTTACTTGCTCGACGACGCAGCGCGGGCATCGGCCAGGGCGGCCATGAGGCGACCCTTACGCCGGGCAGCGTTGCGCGGATGGACGACGTTCTTAGCGCCGGCCTTGTCAAGCGTCGAGTAGGCTTCCCGCGCCGCCGCTTCCGCCTCGTCCAACTTGTTCTCAGCGATCAGACGCCGCACTTTCTTGACGTGGGTGCGGGCCGCGGCCCGGTAGTGGCGGTTGCGCTCGGTGCGCTTCTCCGTCTGTCTGATGCGCTTCTTTGCAGATTCCGTATTAGCCAATTCAAATCCTCCGTCGATTACCTCAATCGTCTCTGATTGGAGGCGTGAGAGCGGGGGAAGTATAGCATGGGGTGGGCGACTAGGCAAATTGCCTACTCGACGTAGCAGCGCAGACAGACCGCGCCCTCGCGGGTGGTTACGTCAAACGTGCCGAGCGCGGCCGGCAGAAGTGTAAACTGCACGGCTGCTAGTGGCAGGCCGGCCACGCCGGCCCGACCGTCGATGACGCCCCAGATCTCTAGCGTGCGGCCGTCGCACGCACCCTGATAGACCGTGCCTGGGGACAGCTCGATGCGCTCGGTGGTGAAGTAGCGGTTGCGGCAGAGCAGCCACCGTCGGATGCCGTCACGCTCGCTCACCAACTGCGGTGGAACCAGGCCCGGTTCCACCTGGGCGAAGTTAATCACGTCCAGCGCCTTCTCGACGTGGAGTGTGCGACCGCGGCCGTCCTGCGTTCGGTTCCAGTCGTAGACGCGGTAGGTTGTGTTCGAGTTCTGTTGCACCTCAGCGATGAGCGCACCGCCCAGAATGGCATGAAGCGTGCCGCTGGGCACGCACACGAAGTCGCCCGGCGCGATCGGTACGGTGTGGAGATGCCTTTCCAGTGTGCCGGCGGCGATGGCCTGGCGGAAGTCGGCCGCCGTTGTGCCGGCGCGCACGCCCAGGATGACCTGCGCGCCCGGTTCGGCATGCAGCACAACCCACATCTCCGTCTTACCCAGCTCGTTGCCTTCGTGCGCCAGAGCGTACTCGTCATTGGGATGCACTTGCACCGACAGCTTGTCGTGGGCGTCGAGCAGCTTCACCAACAGAGGGAACTTGCCGCGGGCCTGCGCCCAGGCGCTGTTGGTGCCGATGAGGTCAAGACCCAAGGTGGTGTGGACGGCGGTTAGCGATTGGCCGGCAAAGCGGCCGTTGCTGACGATGCTCGCGCCGTCCTCGTGCGCGGCGATCTCCCAACTTTCGGCCACGTTTCCGACGGGCAGGGCGCGTCCCAGCCGTTCAGCCAGCGTCCGTCCACCCCAAATGTATGACTTCAGCACTGGCTCAAAGAGCAGCGGGTAGATGGCTGACCGGTCACTCATTGCCCATTCGCTTCAGGAAAACCGCCCCCAGCGGCGGCAGGATGAACTCGATCGAGTATGGCTGGCCATGCCAGGGGACGTCCTGGCTCGGCCGCGGCTCGTTGGTCACGCCGCTGCCGCCATACTGAGTCGCGTCGCTGTTGAAGACCTCTTGGTAGACGCCCGACGCAGGCACCCCCAGCCGATAGCCGTGGCGCGGCACGGGGGTGAAGTTCAGCACGACCAGCAGCGTCTCGTTCGTCGATGGCGCACGCCGCGCATAGCCGAGGATGCTGCGCTCGTAGTCGTGGAGGTCGATCCACTGGAACCCGTCCCACGAGTACTCCTCTTCATGCAGCGCCGCCTCATTGACGTACAGCTCGTTCAGACGGCGCAGACTGTCGCGCAGTTGGCCGTGCTTGGGATCGTGGCCCAACACGTACCAGTCGAGGTTGCTGGCCTCGTTCCATTCGCGCCACTGGCCAAACTCGCTGCCCATGAACAGTAGCTTCTTGCCGGGGTGGCTCCACTGGTAGGCGTAGAGCAACCGCAAGTTGGCAAAGCGCTGCCAGACGTCACCGGGCATCTTGTCGAGCATGCTGCGCTTTAGGTGAACGACCTCGTCGTGCGACAGCGGCAGCAGGAACTTCTCGCTGAAGGCGTAGAGGAGGGAGAAGGTCAGCGTGCCATGGTGGTAGGCGCGGTAGACAGGTTCATTTTTGAAGTACTGGAGCGTGTCGTGCATCCAGCCCATGTTCCACTTGTAGTCGAAGCCCAGCCCGCCCTCCGACGTGGGGCGGGTGACGCCCGGCCAGGATGTCGACTCCTCGGCCATGGTGATGGTCGACGGGTAGAGGCGGTGGACAGCCTCGTTGAACCGGCGAATGAAGGCGACGGCCTCCAGGTTCTCGCGGCCGCCATAGCGGTTGGCGACCCATTCGCCCTGTTTCCGGGAGAAGTCTAGGTAGAGCATGGAGGCCACGGCATCCACGCGCAGGCCGTCAATGTGGTACTTGTCGAGCCAGAAGACAGCGTTGCTAATCAGGAACTGGCTGACTTCGTTGCGGCCGTAGTTGAAGACCAGCGTGCCCCAGTCGGGGTGCCGTCCCTGGCGCGGGTCGGCGTGTTCGTATAGATGTGTACCGTCGAAAAAGCCCAGCCCGTGCTCGTCGGTGGGGAAGTGAGCCGGAACCCAGTCGACGAGCACGCCGATGCCCGCCTGATGACAGGCATCGACGAAGGCCATGAAGTCGTCGGGCGTGCCGAAGCGGCTGGTGGGAGCGAAGAAGCCGGTCACCTGGTAGCCCCATGAGCCGTCGTAGGGGTGCTCAGCGATGGGTAGCAATTCGATGTGGGTAAAGCCCATCTCCTTGACGTAGGGAATGAGCTCATCGATCAGGTCGCGGTAGGTAAGCCACTCCCAGCCGTTCTTGCGCCTCCAGGAGCCGAGATGCAGTTCATAGATGCTGATAGGTGCGCGAACACCTTGCCGCTCGGCGCGCCCAGCCATCCAGGCGTCGTCCTGCCACTGGTGCTTATCGATGTCCCAGACGACCGACGCGTTCTTGGGCCGCATTTCGGAGGCGAAGCCCACCGGGTCCGCCTTGGTGACTATGTAGTTCTGGTAGTGGGTCTTGATCTCGTACTTGTAAAGCGCGCCTTCGCCCAGGCCGGGGATAAACAACTCCCAGATGCCGTTGGTAGGGTGGAAGCACATCGGGTGGCGACGGCCGTCCCACTGGTTGAACAGGCCAACGACGCTGACGCGCTGGGCATTGGGCGCCCAGACGGCAAAGCGCACGCCGCGCACGCCTTGCGACTCGACCACATGCGCGCCGAGTCGTTCATAGACGTGCAGGTGGGTACCCTCGGCCATCAGATGGGCGTCGAAGTCGCTCAGGGTCGGTGCAAAGGCGTAAGGGTCTTCGTATAGTTGTGATTGCCCGCCGTGATGGGTTACGGCAAGCTGGTAGGGTTTCAGTTTCTTATGGCTGGTCAGTGTCGCCTCGAACAGGCCGGCGTCGTGGACGCGAACCATCGACGCAGGCTCTTTAGCGCCAATGGCGACGTCAATTCGCTCGGCATCGGGCCTGAAGGCGCGAATCACCATCGCGCCGTCCACAATGTGTGGTCCCAAAATATCGAAGGGCGCGCCGTGGTATCCGCCGACGATCGCGTCGATGGCGCCCTGATCCAAAGTTGAATTGTTCATGTTTGGCTACTCCAGCAATATGCCAAGGATGGCGCGTTCGGCGAAGGCTGCGATGGGCGGCCGAATCACCTTGATTGTACCCACAGTTGCGGTAAATGAGCGAATATGTTGACAAACCACTCTCTCCATTTTACAATATGATTAATATACCTTAATTGAATTATGAAGGTTATTGGTCAAGGGTAGATGCTTGCCGTCCCACTGCCCCAACGCCCCCCATGAGCGAGTAAAGAGATATGTCGCGCAAAGGCAAAGAGACGTTACTACCAATATCGGATAGGCCTGTGCCGGAGGGGCCGACGTGGGCCGACGAGGACTCCTTTCTGCGCGAAGCGGGCGCACAGAGCGCGAAGACGGAGACCACTTACCGCAGTGGCTGTCTCTTATACACATCTCCGAGCCCACGAGACCGTACTAGATCTCGTATGCCGTCTTCTGCTTGCAAAAAAAAAAAAAAAGAACAAAAAAAGAAAAAAAACAAATAAGAAGAAACTAGCAGCACACAACGAAGACAATATGAGGTTACAACAACTGCACTGAGCTCAGAAGAGCTAGACACAGTAGCACACACACAA
>CALLZA010000353.1 GCA_937858165.1 uncultured Ardenticatenia bacterium | reverse complement strand
CCCGTGCGGCGCCGTGGAGGGTGGGTTGTTTTGGCCCCTGGGGCCGCCGGGCCGGGCGTGGCTCGGCGGCGAACTTGTCCCCTTGGTGGCCGACGCCGGCGGCCGCTTCCAGGTCACCCTGCGCGTGCCCCAGGCCGTGCCGCTGACATCGAACCCCGGCCCCGGCCAGACGTTGACCCATGCCGTCCGCGCCCTTCAGGCCGTGCCCTCCGGCAGTCTGCAACCGACAGAGACGTTGTCGCTGGTTATGGAAAAGATCGGCGAGACGCTGGCCCTGGCCTTTCTCTCCACCGTGTTGGGCGTCATCTTCGCCGTGCCGGTCAGCTTTCTGGCCGCGCGCAATCTGATGGGGGCCAACCGCGTTACGCTGGCCATCTACACCATCGTCCGGGCCATCCTCAACATCGTTCGCTCCATCGAGACACTGCTGTGGGCCATAGTCTTCGCCGTGTGGGTCGGCCTCGGTCCGTTTGCCGGCACCCTGGCGCTATGGTTCCACACCGTGGCCGCGCTGGCCAAGCTCTACTCCGAGTCCATCGAGAGCATTGACCCTGGCCCCATCGAGGCGGCCAAGGCGACGGGCGCGAGCTGGCTGCAAACGGTCGTCTACGCCGTGTTGCCGCAGATTTTGCCCACGTTCACGTCGTTCACCCTCTACCGCTTTGACATCAACGTGCGCCTGTCAACGGTCATCGGTCTGGTCAGCGACGCCGGGCTGGGCTTCCTGGTCATCCAGTGGGTGCGGCTCAACCGCTTCTCGGCCATGGCCACGGCCATCATCGCCATCATCATCGTCGTCGCCTCGCTGGACTACCTCTCCGGCTGGCTGCGCGAGCGCATCATCCAGGGCAAGCCGATCTTGAGCACGCGCAACCCGGCGTTGCGGGCCATCGCCCGGCTGGCGTTGGTCGTCGGCTTTGTGGTCGCGTTCGTCTGGTCGTGGCGCATCGCCGAGATCGAGCCGGTGGAACTGATTCGCGGCGCGCCGCAGGGGCTGGCCCTGGCCCGCGAATTCGCCGTGCCCGACCTTTTTACCCAACCGACGACGACCCAGGCCATCAGCGCCCCGCTGACCGTCCCCTGCGGCGCGGCCGACCCCGGCGCGCCGGCCGACGCGGGCATTTCGCTATCGGCCGCCTGCGGTGCGCCGGGCGATCCGCTGGTCATCACCGGCAGTGGCCTGCCGCCCAATCGCGACGTGTCGGTGCGCTGGGTCTTGCCCGACGGCGCGTATCTGCGCGTCCGCGCCGGCTGCTGCACCACCGACGCCGACGGCAACCTGCAGTTGGAGACGACCATCAACGCCGTCACCGCCCTGGAAGACGGGCAGGCCACCAGCAGCCGGGTGGAGATCACCTACGAAGACGTCAGCGGGCGCATCCAACTCAGCCCAACGGTTTACACGGTGCTCGAACTGGCCGTTGTCACCCTGCTCATGGCCCTGGTGGCCACGACGCTCGGCGCGCTGTTCGCCATCCCGCTGAGCTTTCTGGCCGCGCGCAACATCATGGGCAACAGCGGCCTGGGGCGCGCCGTCTACTTTGCCATGCGCAGTTTCTTCAACATCACCCGCTCCGTGGAGCCACTCATCCTGGTGCTCATCGCCGCGACGTGGGTCGGCGCCGGGCCGTTTGCCGGCGTCATGGCCCTGGCGCTCAACAACATCCCCAACCTGGGCAAGCTCTTCTCCGAATCGATCGAGGAGATCGACAATGGCCCGGTCGAGGCGGTCATGACCAGCGGCGCCAACCGGCTGCAAACGCTGGTCTATGCCGTCGTGCCGCAACTCGTGCCACCCTTCCTGGCCTTCATCATCTACCAGTGGGACATCAACATCCGCATGTCCACCGTCATCGGCTTCGTCGGCGGCGGCGGCATCGGCCAGCAGTTCCGCATCTGGGTCAGTCTGAACCAGTATTCGGCCGCCGGCACGGCCATCTGGGCCATCGTCATCATGGTCTGGACGATGGACTACCTGAGCGCCAAGGCGCGCGAGCGACTGGTGTAGAGGAGCGCCCCATGCCCCCGCGCAGCCTGCGCAGCCGTCTCCTGTGGTCCTACGTCGCCGTCATTCTGGCCGGGCTGCTCATCGTCGCCCCGGCCCTGTTCGGCTTCGCCGGGGCGTCCGACGCCCGGCTGCTGCCGTCCCTGCAGCGGTTGTCGGCCCTCAGCCCCCCTAATCAGCGCGACCTGCGCGAT
>CALLZA010000352.1 GCA_937858165.1 uncultured Ardenticatenia bacterium | reverse complement strand
TGACACTGTCATGTCCGTCTGATAGTGTGAGTAGGTGATTTAGAGGTGACTAGTGTTGTGAGCTATCGGTAGTTTATATGCGTTTGTTACACTGAGATGTAGTGTATGTGTTGTGGATATGGTAACGGGTGGTGTTTTTAGTCGATGTGTTTTTTTTTTTCAAGCAGAAGACGGCATACGAGATCTAGTACGGTCTCGGGGGCTCGGAGATGTGGATAAGAGACAGCTTGGTCACCAGCTCCAGCCGGTCGCGCAGCCCCGGCTGGGCGGCCGGCGCCGCGCCGAACAACCGTTCGCAGGTGTAGCCGCCGTAGATGTCGGCGTTGTCGAACGTGGTGATGCCCAGGTCGAGGCAGCCGTGGATGAAGCCCAGCAGCGCGCGGGTGTCCATGCCCCACTCACCCAGCCGCCACACGCCGGCCACCAGGCGCGAGAACTCCGGGCCGCTTCCGGTCAGTTGAATGCGTGATACAGTCATGCAGGCTCCTCTGCTTTCCGGGGAATAGAACACGGATAGCACGGATGACACGGATTAAGACAAACAAGAAGCAGTTCGTTTATTGCCGTCAATACCCACTATGCGAAAGGGCGTCTAGCGCCGCCCGCTGCGCCCGGCTCAGTCCGGCCACGACGAGATCGTAAGAGTCATCGATCATGCCCCATATCTCCGGCTCCGGAATGGTGCCATCGAGCGTCACTGTGTTCCAGTGCGTCTTGTTCATGTGGTAGCCGGGCTGCACCGCCGGGTACACGTCGCGCAGCAAGAGCGCCTGCCCTGGCTCGCACTTGAGGCTGATCGTCAGCGGGTCGGCGTCGAGCGGCACCAGGGCGAACATCTTACCCACCACCTTGTAGACCCAGTTGTCCGGGCCGAAGGGCATCTCTTCGGTCGTACCCTTTTTGGCGAGAAGGTAGAAGCGGAGTTCGGTTAGGTTCATAAGGGGTGTATCAGGTCAGTGGGACGACGGATGACGGACGACGGACGACAGACCACGGCCAGAACGGATCTAACTCTGGCTGTCGTCCGTGGTCGGCCGTCCGCCATCAGCGGTCAGCGGTCAGCGGTCACAACTTCAGAAAGCGCCCGCAACAACACCGCCACCGTCTCCGGTCGGGCATTGTAGCCCATCAGGCCAACGCGCCACACCTTGCCGGCCAGATCGCCCAAACCGCCGGCGATCTCGATGTTGTACTCGGTCAGCAGGCGGCGGCTGACGGCCGCCGCGTCCACCCCCGCGGGCACGCGCACCGTCGTCAGGCTCGGCAGGCGAATGTCCAGCGGCACATGCGGCTCCAGCCCCAGTTCGGCCAGCCCAGCCCACAGCCGCTCGGCCGTCGCCTGGTGGCGCGCCCAGCGGGCAGCCAGGCCCTCTTCAGCCACCAGCCGCAACCCCTCGCGCAGGGCGTAGAAGAGGTGCATCGGCGCGGTGTGGTGATAGGCGCGCGGGGCGCCGAACCAGTACTTGCCCAGCAGGTCGGCGTTCATGTACCAGTTGGCGATGGGTGTCTTGCGGGCGCGAATCTTGTCCAGCGCCCGCGGGCCGAAGGTAATCGGCGACAGGCCCGACGGGCTGCTGAGGCACTTCTGTGAGCCGCTATAGGCGATGTCGAGGCCCCAGGCGTCGGCATAGAGCGGCACGCCGCCCAGGCTGGTGACCGTGTCGACCAGCAGCAGGCAGTCGTGCTCCTGGCACAGTTCGGCCAGCCCTTCCAGCGGTTGGCGCACGCCGGTCGAGGTCTCGGCGTGGACGAGGGCCAGCACCTGGGGCCGATGCTGCTCCAACCCGGCGCGCAGTTCCTCGAACGGGAAGGCTGCGCCCCACGTCGCCTCCAGGCAACGCACGTCGGCCCCATAACGCCCGGCCATATCGACCATGCGCCGGCCGAAGTAGCCGTTGACGCCGACCAGCACCCGGTCGCCCGGCTCGACGACGTTGGCGAAGGCCGCCTCCATGCCGGAGCTGCCCGTGCCACTGATGGCGATGGTGTACTCGTTGTCGGTCTGCCAGGCGTAGCGCAACAGTTCGCTGACTTCGCCCATGACCTGGATGAACGTCGGGTCGAGGTGGCCCACGGTCGGCGCGGTCATGGCGCTGAAGACGCGCGGGTGGCTGTTCGACGGCCCCGCGCCGAGCAGGATGCGCGGCGGCATGTCAATTGTCGGCAGAAGCTGGCGGTGATTGTCGTTGATGGCAAAGGTGTCTATACTCATGGTTCCCTCGCTCCGCGGCGGGAAAATGGGCGCCAAACCGGAGAGAACGTCATGATAACACCCAATTTGCTGCGCGGCGAACAGGTCCGGCTGACCGCGCCGACGGCCGCCGACCTGCCGGCGATCACCCGCTGGTGGTCCGACCCCGACTTCCTGCGCCCTGTCTCTTATACACATCTGACGCTGCCGACGAGCGATCTAGTGTAGATCTCGGTGGTCGCCGTATCATTAAAAAAAAAAAACGACACCAATCATGTGCGGACACGTTATCGACGCAAAATAGTGAAGAGTGACGCACGCGTCAAATGAAGGTTCCAGTAGAGAATATGACAAACGGATCATTCTGAGAGGCAGAGAGG
>CALLZA010000351.1 GCA_937858165.1 uncultured Ardenticatenia bacterium | reverse complement strand
TTTTTTAGTGATTCGGCGTCCACCCAGGTTTTCCTGAGCTCGTTGGTCGTGTGATTACGATTGTTATAAGAGACAGGCCTTCTTCTGGAAAATCGAGTCGGAACTCATCAAGGTTTCGGCTATCGCCCTGCTGCCGCTCAACCGGCGCGAGCCGACGCGCGACCTGGTGACCGAGATCGAGCGGCGCGTCGGCAGCTACGTCAGTGGCCAACTCTTGCTGAGCGCCATCATCGGCACGCTGTCGCTGGTGGCCTACTGGATCATCGGCGTGCCCTACGCCCTGGTTCTGGCGCTGGTGGTGGCTCTGATGGAGTTCATTCCGGTCATCGGCCCGCTTATTGGGGCCGTTCCGTCGATCATCATCGCCCTGTCCATCTCGCCGGCGACGGCGCTCTGGGTGCTCATCGCCTCGCTCGTCATTCATCAGTTGGAGTCCAACGTCTTCGGCCCGCGGGTGATGAAGCGGACGTTGGGCATGCGTCCGCTGGTGACGCTGGTGGCCATGACCGCCTTCGGCACGCTGTTTGGCGTGTTGGGCGCGCTGATCGCCCTGCCGCTGACGGCCATTATACAACTGCTGCTGGAACGCCATTTGCTCAGCAACACGCCGGCGACCGAGGCCACCGGCGAGCGCGGCCAGATCGGTCTGCTGCGCTACCAGACGCAGGAGTTGGTCGAGGATGTACGCAAAGTGCTGCGCCAGCGGGAGGGTGCACCGACGGATGAGCCGGGTGGTGAGCACCTGGAAGACACCATCGAGGCCATTGCCCTCGACCTCGACAAGCTGCTGGGCAAAGCTCGCAACGGCACGGAGGCAGCATGAAACGGCTGGCGATCTACGTGGCGATCATCGCTTTCACCGTGGCGGCACTCATTCTGTTGTGGCAGTTCCGCAGCGTGCTTATCCTGTTGCTGCTGTCGCTGATGCTGGCGTCGGCGCTGCGCCCCAGCGTCGACTACCTGAGGGGGCGCGGCCTTCCGCTTTCGCTGTCGTGGCTGCTGGTCTACCTGGGGCTGTTCGCGCTGGTCGGACTGGCCCTGTTCTTGCTCGGCGGCCGGTTGCTGGAGGAGTTGCGGCTGCTGAGCAACTACCTGGTTGTCCTCTACGACTACACCTACCATCAGTGGGACAACAGCAGCAGCGCCGTGGCCCAGGCTATTATTCAGCGCCTGCCGCCGCCGGACCAGTTACCGGAGGTCATGGCCGGGCCGTCGGGCCTTTCCATCCTGCGCGTGGTCTTTGGCGTTGGGCAGAACCTGGCCGCTGTGGTGGCGGCGCTGGTGATCATCATCGTCCTGAGCCTGTACTGGGCCACCGACCGGGCGCACTTCGAGCGGCTGTGGCTGTCGCTGCTGCCGGCCGGCAAGCGGGTGACGGCGCGGAGCATGTGGCAAACGACAGAAGCCAGCGTCGGCGACTACTTGCGCAGCGAGTTGGTCCAGGCGGCGCTGGCGGTCATCGTCCTGGGCATCAGTTACCGGCTGATCGGGCTGGACTACCCCATTCTGACGGCGTTGCTGGCCGGGTTTGCCTGGCTCATCCCGCTGGCCGGCTTCGTCTTTGCCGCCGGGTTCTCGTTCCTGGCCGGCATGGCGTCCGACAGTGGGCTACAGGTGGCGATCCTGGCCCTGGTCATCACCGCCGCTGTGTTGGCCTTTCTGGAGTTCGTCGTCGAGCCGCGCTTCTTCCGGCGCGACAGGTTCAGCGGCCTTTTGATCGTCCTGGTGGTGTTGCTGATGGTCGAGGCGTATGGGCTGGTCGGCTTCGTCATCGCCCCACCGCTGGCCGTGGCCCTGCAAATCCTGGGCAGCCACCTCATTCAGTACATGCAGCGCCCGCCCAGTACCATGCCGCAGATCGATGCGCTGGAGGAACGGCTCAACGTAGCCTATGCGGCCTATAACGGCCGCCAAGAGATGGGGGACCCGCCCGCGCCGGAGATCGGCAGCCTGCTCGGCCGTCTGGAAAATCTGGTCGAGCAAACGCGCCGCGTCGCTGACTAAACCGTAGGGCAGGAATGGTCCTGCCCTATAAGCCGGTGGTGTTGCGCACCGTGGCCACCGTTCGGTCCCACAACCCGCGCACGCGGCCTAATGCCTCTTGCCGTTCGGTTACGGCGCTTTCCTCGCCCGTGCCCGTCGTCCGCAGCAACACGGCCACCCAGCGGGTTCCCTCGAACAACTCCAGCACGCTGAGGATGAGCAGCGTCAGCGGCGTAGAGAGGATTGCCCCGACGACGCCCAGCAACCAGCCCCAAATGAACAGCGAGATGACGACGACGACCGGCGAGATCTTCAGCCCTCGCCCCATCCGGCGCGGCTTGATGAGATTCTCGACTGTGCCGTTGATGAGCGTGTAGCCAATGAAGACCACGAGCGCGCCGGAGAAGCCGTGTTCGACGAAGGCCAACGCGAGCGGTGGCAGCATCGCAATCCAGAAGCCGATGGCCGGAATGTAGCCCATGAACCACGCCAGCAAGCCCCACAGCACCGCCGGGCCAACGCCTATCGCCAGCAGCAGAATGGTATTGCCGATGCCGGCCAGCAGGTTCAGGCTAGTAGTCAGTGTCACGTAGCGGCGGACGTCTTCGGTCAACGCCGCCGCCTGTTTGATCAGCGGGTGGTCGGTCTGTAAGCCCAACCGGGCGCTGCTGGGCAACGACAGGGCGGCGCTGAGCATGAAGGCGAAGATGAGCATGACCAGGAAGGCTTGTGAAACGGTGGTGAAGAGCACCGACAGGAAGCGCGTAGCCCCGCTGGTCAACCGTTCGCTGGTCAGAAGCGCCGTCATGACATCGCGAACCTCTTCAAGTCGATAGCCGAAGAGGGTCCTCGGTATGTAGTCCAGCAACTCCTCTTCGGCCGTCACGCCGGCCTGCAGCGACGGCAGTACCTCGGCCAGTTGCGCCAGCCCGAAGAAGACCAGCAGTAGCACTACGCCGATGAAGGCTAGCACAAGGACGAACGTCAAGACCAGCGATAGCCAGGCGGGCATGCCACGCCGGGCAAACCAGCCCGGCACCGGTATCAGGGCGATGGTGATGACAACTGACAACAGGATTGGGTTGAGGATGAAGGCAAGGGCCTGGATCTGTCTCTTATACACATCTGACGCTGCCGACGAGCGATCTAGTGTAGATCTCGGTGGTCGCCGTTTCCTTTAAAAAAAAAAAAAAAAAGACGACAACGACGGATGGGGGGATCAAGAAAAAGAGGAAGGTAAAAGG
>CALLZA010000350.1 GCA_937858165.1 uncultured Ardenticatenia bacterium | reverse complement strand
TATTTGTTCTCCTCTTCGTCTCTCCTTTTTTTCTTATCCTTTGCATTTTCTCATCCGCGGCTGCGCTCCACTCGTCTCTCGTTTTTTTTTTTTTAAGGCTCCGGCGACCCCCGAGATTTACACTCGATCGCTGGTCGGCAGCGTCAGATGTGTATAAGAGACAGGGGCAGAAGCTCATGGACGGCTACAACGACATCGCCACTGAGCTGGGCCTCCGCGACATCACTCACTGCAAGGGCCACCCGGCGCGCGGGCTGATCGTCTTCGACGACAAGGGCGGCCAGAGCCTGCTGATGAAGTCGCTGGTGCAACAGGAGTTGATCAAGCGCGGCATCCTGTGGTCGGGCTTCCACAACATGTGCTACAGCCACACGGAGGCCGACCTCGACCACACCCTGGCCGCCTATGGCGAAGTGCTGGCCGAACTCAAGGGCGCGCTGGAGGCCGGCGACCTCGAATCGCGCCTGCGCGGCCGGCCGGTGCAGCCGGTGTTCCGGCGGACGGATAGTTTCAACTTGAAGCCGCGAAGATAGTTGTCAGTTGTCAGTTGTCAGTTGTCAGATAGCCGGGTAGGTAATGCATGGGCGTTCAGAGTTATCAGGAGCTAATTGCTTGGCAAAAAGCAATTGATCTCGTTGTGGTTATCTATGAGGCAACACGGGCGTTTCCCCGTGAGGAACTCTTTGGTCTGACAAGCCAACTGCGGCGCGCATGCATCTCAATTCCATCGAACATCGCTGAGGGTCAAGGCCGGCACTCCGCCAATGAGTTTGTGCGGTTTCTACATATAGCCCAAGGTTCATTGCAGGAAGTTGAGACCCAACTGACGATTGCCAAGCGGCTGTGTTACCTGAATGAGGAGCAACATCGTGTTTTACTTGCTCGCTGTGCAGAGATAGCTCGACTACTGAATGGTCTTATTCGTTCTATTCAATCCTAGGTTACCGAATTAACCCAAGTTGCTACCTATCTTGAAAAAAGGAGTCCATGAACTATCCTAGTAGTTGGAGAAACGCCAATCTCGCCAACACCCTAGGAGAAGTTCATGGACACCGAGATCATAGCCATTTACTGTCTGTGTGACGACTTGCTGAAAACGATGCATCACGTCCAGGATCGCCAATGCCAAATGAGTGACGCCGAGGTTATGACGACGGCCATCGTGGCTGTGCGCTGCTTTGGCGGCAACATCGAATGGGCGCGGGCGTTGCTCCAGCAGGGCTACATCCCGACGATGTTGAGTCGCAGCCGGCTGAATCGACGGCTGCACCGCGTCAAGAAGTACTTCTTGACCCTGTTTGCGAGGTTGGCCGAGCATTGGAAGGCGCTCAACAGCGAGTCGTTGTACGTCATAGACACCTTCCCGGTGGCTGCCTGTGACCAATACCGCATCTTGCGCATGCGGCTGTATCAGGGTGAGGCGCCCCGCGGTTACACAGCCAGTAAGCGCCGCTACTTCTACGGCCTGAAGATTCATCTGCTGGTCACGGTGCAAGGTCAGCCGGTGGAGTTCTTCCTGACGCCCGGTTCCTGCGCCGATGTCACCGGCTTGCAGTGGTTCGATTTCGAACTGCCGGAAGGGGCAGAAATCTATGCCGACAAAGCCTACAACGACTACCGTGTTGAAGATGAACTGGCTGACTTGGGCATCTACCTGCTGCCCCTGCGCAAGAAGAACTCCAAACGGCCGCACCCACCGTGGTTGACGGCTTGGATTAGCATGCATCGCAAAGTTGTCGAGACGGCCGGCAGCTTGATACAACGCGCCATGCCCAAAAGCATCCACGCCGTGACCGCCGCCGGCTTTGAAATGAAGGTCGTTCTCTTTGTCCTTGGCCTTAGCTTGCATCATCTGCTAGGGTAGCAACTTGGGTGAATTAGGAATTCAGAACGAACGACCAACGACTAACACTGAATACTGACCTACTGAATACTGGCCCTGTCTCTTATACACATCTGACGCTGCCGACGAGCGATCTAGTGTAGATCTCGGTGGTCGCCGTATCATTAAAAAACAACACGTAACATATCAATACAGAGCGAGATGCACAGAAAGAAGACAGTGTGAAACAATAACACGGAAAGAGTATAAAAAAAACAACTAGCGAAGAATATAGCCTGCAA
>CALLZA010000349.1 GCA_937858165.1 uncultured Ardenticatenia bacterium | reverse complement strand
CATATCTCCACTATGTGATTCTACACCTTTTTTTTTTTTTTTAATGTACCGGCGCCCACCGAGATCTACACTAGATCGCTCGTCGGCAGCGTCAGATGTGTATAAGAGACAGCATGATCAATTCTCCTTTATGCTATACACCTTGACCCGGCGGCGGGCTATGAGCCGTTCTGGCTTGAATCAAGAGGTTGATACTCCATCGTGATAGGCGTGTCGCCAAGCAGCACAGGCATACGCGGCGATAGAGACTCCGTGCGGCGCTGGCCATTACGCGGGCGATACTCTACGCGCACCCTCGGCGCGCTGCCGCCCGCGTCCCAGGCTGTCGCAAACGGATCGGTCGGCTGGTTGGGCCGCGCTTTGGCCGGCTTGCCCATCGTGCTAACGCGTAAAGAGTCGAGCAGGAGGGCCCGGTTCTGTTCCAATTCACGCTTGCTGATGACGCGCTCGTTCTTGCCGTTGTTGAGTGTAAACGACGCCAAGGTCGCGCCGCTTTCGCTGAAGACGAGCTGGCCACGCACAGGATTGTTGCGCACGGCGAAGTAGCGCCAGACGAGCAGCGCCAGCAGCAGCAGCAACAGGGCCAGCAGAGCGTAGTAGGTGGCAGCCGAGGTGAACAGGCTATCCGCGCGGGTAAAGGTGGCGCGCGCCGGCTCGCTGGATGGGTCATAGTCGGGGAAGCTATAGTCCACGTCAACTGTGAGCGTTTGTTCACCGCGCTGGCCTTCGCTGATGATCTCGCCAACGTATTGACCGGGGTTTTCCTCGTCCGGCTCCAAATAGACGCCGCTCAATGTGTCAGCCACCTGGAGCGTGGCAGAGATAACCCGCGGCGCATAGGCCATAACCGCCGCCGGGTCGGCATAGGGTTGGCCGGCGGCGTCGACCAGCTCGACGCGCACTGGCAGCGGCCGCACTTCCAGCGGCCAGCCGCCATCCCACAATGTGCGGTGGATGGGGCGCTGCGTCTCGCCGTCTTCCGGAGAGAGGATGTGGAACCGCCACGTCTCGTCGGCGCGGTTGAACCTCACTGCTTGGCGCGGGTTATCGGGGTAGTAGTCCTCGTTTAACAGGGTGATGTCCTGCAGATCGGACAGTTGTACTGCTATCTCCTGCTCGCCAACGACTGGCGCCCCCGGTAACTGGCCGATGAATTCGCCCGGCGTTTGCGGGTCGGGCGTCAATGGCGCGCTGACGATCTGACCATCGACCTCCATTTGGGCGACAAATGTGCTGTCGGGGCGAGGCAGAGCAATGGCCCAATCCGTGAAGGGGGACCCGTCGCGATTGATAAGCCGCAACCGCACCGGAATGGGAGCCAACGTCGGCAGGCTGTCCGGCCCTGGGGAGACGTGGATGGGAACCATTGTCTCGTCCAAGGCAGGGGTGATTACATCAAGGCGGAAGGGGATGACCGGCCGCACCTGGAAGCCGGATGTCTGTTCCAGCAGCACGCGCTCGGCGTTGAAGACCTCTGTATAGTCAGTACTGACGATGTTAGGCTCACCCTCATGCCAGTTGGTGATAACGCGGAACTTGACCGTGTAGTTGCCGGGCGTGCTGACAGGCAGTGGGTCACTCGTACGGTAGAGTTCCTCGTTCGGCACCTTGTCCAAGGTGTAGGTCCGCGTATCGTCGGGGCCAATGACCTCGGCCGTCACATCCAGGGCGAATTGCGAGTGGTCAGCCTGGGGTACGACCCGGCGCGTCTCAGCGTCGATAAACTGAAACTCCAAGTGTAGCGGCGCGTCGGGGTTATAGAACGGCGGCAAATCATATTGGGCCACCACCGGCGGCATCAAAACCGATTGGGCTGCGGCTTCGATCGGCTGGTAGAAGGCGTCCAGGTTATTGCAGTCCTCAGACGAAATCGACCAAAGGCCGGGGTAGGGGTAGGCGAGTTCGTAGCGCTCGTTGGGACCTGTCTCTTATACACATCTCCGAGCCCACGAGACCGTACTAGATATCGTATGCCGTCTTCTGCTTGAAAAAAAAAAAAAATAAAGGAAATATGAAGAAATAAGCCTCATCCAAGACATCACACATACAAAGAACCACAGCACATCCATATATTAGGTACACACAGCATAGGCCAACAGTACACAACAGCACTACTACTAGAAGTGTATTCACTGTTCATCCCTAAT
>CALLZA010000348.1 GCA_937858165.1 uncultured Ardenticatenia bacterium | reverse complement strand
CGGCCACCACCGACATCTCCACTGGGTCGGTTGTCGGCAGCGTCAGATGTGTATAAGGGGCAGCATCGAGACGCCTTATCGGGGCGTGCTCAACAAGATGGCCGTCGGCGAGGAGATGATCAACCACGACGTCTTCGCTGCCGTCAGCGACCCCGGCACGGGCGAGATCATCATCGGCGCGGGCGAGACGATGACCGCTGAGCATGTCGCGCAGATGCGCGAGGCGGGCATCACCGAGGTACAGGTCAAGCCCTATCTGACTGAAGAAGTGACCTACATGTCGGCCGATGAGGAAGACCACTTCACCATCGCCCAGGCCAACGCCAAGATCGACGAGCGCGGCCAGTTCGCCGCTGCCCGCGTCTCCTCGCGCCGCAACCAGCAGTTCCGCTTCACCTCGGTGCAGCGCATCGACTTTATGGACGTGGCCCCGCGGCAGATCGTTGGCGTCTCGGCGGCGCTTATTCCGTTCCTGGAGCACGACGATGCCAACCGCGCCCTGATGGGATCGAACATGCAGCGCCAGGCCGTGCCACTGCTCCAGCCGGACGTGCCGGTGGTTAGCACGGGTATGGAGGAGCAGGCCGCGCTCAACTCCGGCCAGGTTGTTCTGGCCGACGTGGTGGGCGAAGTCGTCAGCGTGTCGGGCGAGAAGATCGTCGTCATGGGCGAGAACGGCCCGCGCACCTACAACCTGCGCAAGTACAACCGCTCCAACCAGAGCACGTGCATCGATCAGCACCCGGTGGTCTATCGCGGCCAACGGGTGGTCATCGGCGACGTATTGGCCGACAGCTCCTCGACGCGCTACGGCGAACTGGCTCTGGGCCAGGACGTGGTGGTGGCCTTCCTGTCCTGGGAGGGCGGCAACTATGAGGACGCCATTCTGGTCAGCGAGGCGATGGTGCGCGGCGACCGCTTCACGTCGGTCCACATCGAGAAGCATGAGGTGGAGGCGCGCGATACCAAGCTGGGGCCGGAGGAGATCACCTACGACATCCCCAACGTCAGCGAAGACGCGCTGAAGGACCTGGACGAGCGCGGCATCATCCGCGTCGGGGCCGAGGTCAACGAGAATGATATTCTGGTGGGCAAGATTACGCCCAAGGGCGAGAAAGAGCTCAGCCCGGAAGAGAAGTTACTGCGGGCCATCTTCGGCGACAAGGCGCGCGAGGTGAAGGACTCCAGCCTGCGGCTGCCGAACGGCGCGCGCGGCAAGGTGGTGGATGTGCAGGTCTTCGACCGGCAGCACGACCGCGACCTGCCGGCCGGCGTCGAGACGATGGTGCGCGTCAGTGTGGCCCAACGCCGCAAGATCTCCGAAGGCGACAAGATGGCCGGCCGTCACGGCAACAAGGGCGTGATCTCCAAGATCGTGTCCATTGAGGATATGCCCTACTTGGACGACGGCCGCCCGGTTGACGTCATCCTTAGCCCGCTCGGTGTGCCCGGTCGTATGAACATCGGCCAGGTGCTGGAAACGCATCTGGGCTGGGCCGCCAGTCGCATTGGCTTCCGGGCCATCACGCCTGTGTTCGATGGCGCGACGGAGTCGGAGATCTCGGCCGAACTGGCCCGCGCCTGGCTGATCGATCGTGCCTGGCGGGTGGCCAGCGAGTGGGCCTGGGACTACCTGGCGGAAGAAAACTATGACACGTCGCAACTGGCCAGCGAAGAAGAAGCGCGCCGCCTGTACGTGGTCGCCTGGTTGAGCGACCTGGGGTATGACCCGGCGCAACTGGAGTCGGATACGGGTTACGCTCGCCGCGCGGCGGCCCGCGAATGGCTGCGCAGCCGCGATTGGAACCCGGACGAGGTCTTTCCTGACAATCCCGACAGCTTGCCCAAGTCGCTTTGGCAAGCGATAGACCCCAAGGCGGTCGAAATCTGCGTGCGCGAGTGGTATGCGACAATGCTGGAGAAGCACGATCTGGTGTTGCCGGAGCACGTGAAGGTCGATCCGACAGCGGCCGAACTGGACGAACTGGTGCGGTTGTCCACCGAGATCACCGTCCATACCCACGTACCGCTGCCGACGCTGGGCAAAGAGCGCTTGTTCGATGGCAAAACGGGCCGGCCGTTTGACCAGCCGGTGACGGTTGGTGTGCTGCACATGATGAAGCTGGCTCACCTTGTCGAAGACAAGGCCCACGCCCGCTCCACCGGCCCATACTCCCTGGTGACGCAGCAGCCGTTGGGCGGTAAGGCCCAGTTCGGCGGCCAGCGCTTTGGCGAGATGGAAGTGTGGGCGCTGGAGGCCTATGGCGCGGCGCACACATTGCAAGAGATGTTGACCGTTAAGTCCGACGACACGCAGGGGCGCGTGAAGACCTACGAGGCGATCGTCAAGAACGAGCCGATCGAGGAGCCGGGCGTGCCGGCGTCGTTCCGCGTGTTGGTGAAGGAGCTTCAAAGCCTGGGTCTGGCCGTCGAGGCCGTGACCGAGGGGGGCGAGGTCGTGCGTTTCGGCAAGGAAGACGACAAGCGCAGCAGCCGCAAATGGGCCGGCGATGACTTTATGGCCCTGGCGCGTGCTAATCGTTAGCGACTGACCGACGATTAGGCCGGTCGGTGGGCGAGTTTTGCCGACCGGCCGGCCCAATTTGATGAAGAACGCCGCACAAGCCTTGACATCCGGCTCGACTCTGATAAGATACTAATTCGTATGTCTTATCCGGACGGCGGCTCCGGCTGCCGTTATCAATCGAATAGAATGGAAACGATGGAGGCCATCGCATCAGTAGTGAAGTCGATGGCCTCCATATTGTCGGGTCGTGGCGGGGTGTGTCTGTCTTCCCCATAGCATGTGCCCACAGTGTTAGTTGATTTTCAATCGCGTCGATTTTCAATCGCGCCAATTTTCAATCGTTATTCACAACCGAATAGAGAGCGCGTCCACTACTGCAGGTGATAAGGAGCGAACGTTCGCCCCCTTCCAATGCAGCGGTTTGTAGCGCTTTCTGCCTGCGCGCATCGGCCGGCCTTCATCGACGGCGCGAAGTGTCTCGCTAAGGAGAAACGATAGCGGTGCCTACAATTAACCAACTTGTCCGCAAGGGACGGAGTTCGAAGTCGAAGAAGAGCAAGTCTCCGGCCTTGCAGTATACCTTGAATACCTTCCGGCAGCGGCGGACCCGTCAACCAATGGGCGCGCCGCAGAAGCGCGGTGTCTGCACCCAGGTGAAGACCATGCCGCCCAAGAAGCCGAATTCCGCCCTGCGCAAGGTGGCCCGTGTTCGTCTGTCCAACGGCATCGAAGTGACGGCCTACATCCCTGGCGAGGGGCACAGTCTGCAAGACCACTCGGTCGTGCTGGTGCGTGGCGGCCGTGTGAAGGACCTGCCCGGCGTGCGCTATCACATCGTCCGCGGCACGCTGGACGCCAGTGGCGTCGCCAATCGCAAGAAGGGCCGCTCCAAGTATGGCACGAAGGTCGGCAAGGGGCCGGCGAAGAAGAAGTAGTAACCAGTTGTCAGTGGGCAGTGATCAGTGGGGCAAGATTGACCAACTGACCACGGACCACTGATCATTGACTACTGATCAGAGGAAACTATGTCCAGACGATACCGTCCTGAAAAGCGCGACATCGAACCCGACCTGAAGTACGACAACATACACGTGTCGATGTTCGTCAATCGCCTCATGTACGATGGCAAGAAGAGTGTGGCCCATACGCTGATCTATGACAGCTTCGATATGATCGAAGAGCGTGTCGGCCGTGCGGGCGTCGAGGTATTTGAGCAGGCGCTGCAAAACGTCATGCCGTCCATCGAAGTTCGGCCGCGGCGCGTCGGCGGCGCCACCTATCAGGTGCCCGTGCCCGTCGAGCCATACCGCCAGACCTCGCTAGCCATGCGCTGGCTGCTGAGCGCGGCCCGCAACCGCGGCGGCCAGACGATGGCCGACAAGCTGGCTAACGAATTCATTGACGCCGCCAACAACCAGGGCAGCGCCGTCAAGAAGCGCGACGATACCCATCGTATGGCCGAAGCCAATCGCGCCTTCTCGCACTTCCGGGCTTAATCTCATGGCAGACCTGTCGCTGGAACGCGTTCGCAATATCGGCATTATTGCCCACATCGACGCCGGCAAGACGACGACGTCCGAACGCGTCCTCTACTACACCGGCATGATCCATCGCATGGGCGAAGTCCATGACGGCACGGCCACGATGGATCACATGGATCAGGAGCGCGAGCGTGGCATCACCATCACCTCGGCCGCGACGACTACCTCCTGGCTCGGCCATCAGATTAACCTGATCGACACCCCCGGTCATATCGACTTCACCGCCGAAGTGCAGCGCAGCTTGCGCGTGCTCGACGGCGGCGTGGTCGTCTTCGATGCCGTGGCTGGCGTAGAGCCGCAGTCGGAAACCGTTTGGCGGCAGGCCAACGGCTACGATGTGCCACGCATTTGCTTCGTCAACAAGATGGACCGCGTCGGCGCTGACTTCAAGCGCACCATAGGCATGATCAAAGAGCGCCTCGGCGCGAATCCCATCGTCATTCAGTACCCCATCGGTGAGGAGACTGCCTTCCGAGGCATCGTCGACCTGCTGACGATGGAAGCCTACATCTGGCGCGACGAAGACCTGGGCAGCGAGCCGACTGTCGGCCCCGTGCCCGATGATCTGTGTGCTGAGGTGGAAGCCGCCCGCCACGACATGGTCGAGGCAATCGCCGAGACCGACGACGATCTGACCACTCGCTACCTGGAAGGGGACGAGATCAGCATCGACGAACTGCGTGCCGCCCTGCGCGCCGCTACCATTCGCAACGCGGCCACGCCCGTCTTTTGCGGCAGCGCCCTGCGCAACCGTGGCATTCAGCGTGTTCTCGATGGCGTTGTTCACTACCTGCCCTCGCCCCTGGACATTCCGGCCATTAGTGGCCTGAACCCGTTCACGGGTCAGGAAGAAGCGCGACACGCGGACGCCAACGAGCCGTTGGCCGCCCTCGTCTTCAAGATCGTCACCGACCCCTACGTCGGCCGCCTGGCCTACTTCCGCGTCTACTCCGGTGTCCTCAGCGTGGGCGACTCCGTCCTCAACAGCGCCAAAGACAAGCGTGAGCGCATCGGCCGCATCCTGCGGATGCATGCCGACCACCGTGAGGACCTGAAGGAAGTCCGCGCCGGCGACATCGCCGCCACGCTGGGCCTGAAGAACACCTTCACCGGCGACACCCTGTGCGACCCCAAGGGGGCGATTATCCTGGAAGCCATCGACTTCCCGGAGCCGGTCATTCAGCTCGCCATCGAACCCAAAAGCAACATCGACCAGGACAAGATGGGCAACGCCCTCCGCTCCCTGGCCGAAGAAGACCCCACCTTCCAGGTGCAGGTCAACGAACAGACCGGCCAGACCGTGCTCTATGGCATGGGCGAGTTGCACCTTGAAGTCCTCGTTGATCGCCTCATGCGCGAATTCAAGGTTGCCGTCAACGTCGGCCAGCCGCGTGTCGCCTACCGTGAGACCATCACCCGGGCGGTCAACAAGGTTGAAGGACGCTTTGTCCGCCAGTCCGGCGGCCGCGGCCAGTTCGGCCACGTCGTCCTTGACGTCGAACCGCTCGAGCCTGGCTCCGGCTTCGTCTTCGAAAACGGCATCATCGGTGGCTCTATCCCGCGCGAGTTCATCGGCCCGGCTGAGGCCGGCATTAAAGAGGCGCTGCAGAGCGGCATCCTGGCCGGCTACCCGGTTGTGGACATCAAGGCCAAGTTGGTTGACGGCTCCTTCCACGAGGTCGACTCATCCGAAATGGCCTTTAAGATTGCCGGCTCCATGGCTATCAAAGACGCCGTTCAGCGCGGTGCGCCGGTTCTGCTGGAGCCGGTCATGTTCATTGAAGTCGTCGCCCCCGATGATTACACCGGTGACGTTATCGGTAATCTCTCGGCCAACCGTGGCATGATCGAAGGCATGGAGTTGCGCTCCGACGGCCTGCAAACCGTCCGCGCCCACGTGCCGCTGGCGACCATGTTCGGCTATGCCACCCGCCTGCGCTCCATGACTCAGGGCCGCGGCACTTTCACAATGGAGTTTCACCACTACGCCCCGGTTAGCGACTCCGTGGCGCAGGAGATTTTGCGAGGCAAGAAGTAAGTTAGTGATTAGTGGTTAGTGACTAGAGTCTAGTTACCGGTCACTAACCACTAGTCACTATTCTGAGGGAATCATGGCCAAAGAGAAATTTGTCCGCGGGAAACCGCATGTGAACGTGGGGACGATCGGACACATCGACCACGGCAAGACGACATTGACCGCCGCGATCACCAAGACGCTGGCGCTGAAGGGCTGGGCGGACTTCCGGGCGTTCGACTCGATCGACAACGCGCCGGAAGAGCGGGAGCGGGGCATCACCATTGCCATCGCCCACGTGGAGTACCAGACGGAGAACCGCCACTACGCCCACGTCGACTGCCCGGGGCACCGCGACTACATCAAGAACATGATCACCGGCGCGGCGCAGATGGACGGCGCGATCCTGGTCGTGGCCGCGCCGGACGGGCCGATGCCGCAGACACGGGAGCACGTCCTGCTGGCCCGCCAGGTGGAAGTGCCGGCCATGGTGATCTTCCTGAACAAGGTCGACATGATGGACGACGAAGAGCTGCTGGAACTGGTCGAGCTGGAACTGCGCGACCTGCTGTCGAGCCAGGAGTTCCCCGGCGACGAGACGCCGATCGTGCGCGGCAGCGCATTGAAGGCACTGGAGTGCCAGTCGAAGGACACCAGCGACCCGGCGTACGCGCCGATCTGGGAGCTGATGCGGGTGGTGGACGAGTACATTCCGACGCCGGTGCGCGACGTGGACAAGCCGTTCCTGATGTCGGTCGAGGACGTCTTCTCGATCAAGGGTCGGGGCACGGTGGTGACGGGCCGCGTTGACCGGGGCATTCTGACGCCCAACAGCGAGATCGACATCATCGGGCTGGGCAACGACCGGAAGAAGGTTGTGGTGACGTCGATGGAGATGTTCCACAAGATACTGGACAAGGTCGAGGCGGGGGACAACGCCGGGTTGCTGCTGCGCGGTGTGGGGCGGGAAGAGGTGGAGCGGGGTCAGGTGTTGGCCAAGCCGAACAGCATCACGCCGCACACGGAGTTCATGGGCGAGGTGTACGTGCTGCGCAAGGAAGAGGGGGGGCGACACAAGGCGTTCTTCCCGGGCTACCGGCCGCAGTTCTACATTCGGACGATGGACGTGACGGGCGAGATCACCCTGCCGGAGGGTGTGGAGATGGTCATGCCGGG
>CALLZA010000347.1 GCA_937858165.1 uncultured Ardenticatenia bacterium | reverse complement strand
TAGGGAGCATATGAGATTGTTGCTGATGGCATGGAGAGTGGCGCATTGGAGTGAGTATACAAGAACACGTAATATGAGGGGTAGTCAATGTGCGCGTCGCTGCTGACGGGGATAGGGGCGCGTGGTCATTTGTAGGTTGGTTTTTTTTTTTTCAAGCAGAAGACGGCATACGACATCTAGTACGGTCTCTTGGGCTCGGAGATGTGTATAAGAGACAGGTACACGCGCGAGAAGGGTATTCGTTTCAAGCAGGGCTTCGGCATGACCGAGTTCGGCCCCGGCATCTTCGCCCTGGCCCCGGAAGACGCCATCCGCAAGGCGGGCAGCATCGGCCGGCCCAACTTCTACGTCGATGCCCGCATCGTGGACGAGGACAACAACTTCCTCGGCCCGGATCAGGAAGGCGAGCTGGTGCTGAAGGGGCCGTCGTACTGCTCCGGCTACTGCGGCGACCCGGCGGCCAGCGCCGCGGCCGTCGACGCCCGTGGCTACTTCCACACCGGCGACGTCGCCCGATACGACGCCGAAGGGTACTTCACCATCGTCGACCGCAAGAAGGACATGTACATCAGCGGTGGCGAGAACGTCTACCCGGCCGAGATCGAGAAGGCGCTCTATGAGCATCCGGCGGTCCTGATGTGCGCCGTCATCGGCCTACCCGATGCGAAGTGGGGCGAAGTCGGCCGGGCGTGCGTGGTGCTGAAGCCGGGGATGACGGCCGGCGAGGCGGAGCTACTCGATTTCATGGCCGCGCGGCTGGCCCGTTACAAGGTTCCCCGAAGCGTGGTCTTTCGTCCCGGCTTGCCCATCTCGGCCGCGGGCAAAATCCTCAAGCGCGAGCTGCGCGAGGAGTACATCGTCTAGAGAAGAAGCATTCGCAGATTTCACGGATTCCCTAAAATGCACTCTGTGCAATCTGCGAAATCTGTGTAATCTGTGGACTCTGTTTCTGACCTCAAGGAGATAACTATGTCGTCCATTCCTACTCTGCCCGGCGTCACTTCACACTTCATCCCCACCGCGCGCCTCCGCACGCACGTCCTGACCAGTGGCTCGGCCGACGGCGAGCCGGTCGTCTTCATCCACGGCAACGCCTCCTCAGCCACGTTCTGGGAAGAGACGATGCTGGCCCTGCCGCCGCGCTTCCGGGCCATCGCCCCCGACCTGCGCGGCTACGGCGAGACGGAAGATCGGCTCATCGACTCCGCCCAGGGCGCGAAGGAGTGGGCCGAAGACCTGAAAGCGCTGTCCGACGCGCTGGGCCAACGGCCGGCTCACCTGGTCGGCTGGTCTCTGGGGGCCGCGCCGGTGCTCCAGTTTGCGCTCGACTACCCCAATCTGGTGCGTTCCATCACCCTTGTGGCTCCGGTCAGCCCCTACGGCTTTGGCGGCACGAAGGACGAAGCCGGCACGCCCTGCTACGACGACTTCGCCGGCTCTGGCGGTGGCGCGGTCAACCCGGAGTTTGTCCGCCGCATGCAGATCGGCGACCGCGGGGCCGACGACGCCAACTCGCCGCGCAACGTCATCAACGCCTTCTACTACAAGCCCCCCTTCCGCGCCGCCCGCGAGGAGGCGTTCCTCAGCTCGCTGCTGCTGGAGAAAACGGGAGCCGACCGCTACCCCGGCGACTTCGTGCCCTCGGCCAACTGGCCCAATGTCGCCCCCGGGGCACACGGGCCGATGAACGCCACGTCGCCCAGGAACCTGAACCTGAGCGGCATCGCCGGCATGGCTCACAAGCCGCCTATTCTGTGGCTGCGCGGCGACAGTGACCAGATCGTGGCCGACAACTCCCTGTTCGACTTCGGCACGCTGGGCATGCTCGGCGCGGTTCCCGGCTGGCCGGGGGCCGACGTTTTCCCGCCCCAGCCGATGCTGGCCCAGATGCGGGCCGTGCTGGAGCGCTACCAGGCCAACGGCGGCCGCTACCAGGAAGTCGTCATCACCGACGCCGGCCACTCGCCCCACATCGAGCAGCCGCAGGCGTTTATGCAGGCGTTCCTGGCCTTTCTAGGAGAATAAGAGAAGAAACCACAGATTACGCAGATTTCACAGATTAGAAATAATGATCCGCAGATTTGGCAGATTTCAGAACAAGAGAGCCCTTTCTTCAATCTGCCAAATCTGCGGATAACGTCTCTTCAAATCTGTGTAATCTGTGGTTCCATCTCCTGGGAGGAGTCATGTACACCTTCGACTGGCTGGCCAAGCAAGCCGACCTGCGGCCGGACAAGACGGCCCTGGTCGACGCGGCCACGGGACGGCGCTTCACCTATCCCCAGTTCCACGACCGCGCCGGCCGCTTTGCCGAGTTCATCCGGCGCGAGTGGCGGCTGGCCGCCGGTGAGCGCGTTGCCCTGCTGGCCCCCAACTCGTCCGACTACTTCGAGATTCTGTGGGGCTGCGCCAAGGCCGAGGTCGTCCTGGTCTGCCTCAACTGGCGGCTGGCCTTGCCGGAGCTGGAGTTCATCATGCGCGACGCGACGCCGGTGGCGTTGGTCTACGACCCAGCTTTCGCCGACGCCGCGCGAGCGCTGGCCGAGCGGCTGGGCATTGATCGCCTCATGGCGCTTGACCCAACACCGCCGCCGGGCGTCGTGGCCTACGAGGCCGTGTTGGCCGCCGCGTCGGGGCGTCCGGTGGTCATGCGGCCGCGCAGCCTGGACGAAACGTGGCACATTCTCTACACCGCCGGGACCACCGGCAAGCCCAAGGGCGTGTTGCAAACGTTCGGCATGGTCTTCTACAACGCGCTCAACATCGGCCTGGCCATCGGCCTGACCGACGCTGACGTGACGCTCAACCTGCTGCCCTGCTTCCACACCGGCGGGCTGAACATGTACACCAACCCCACCTTCCACGCTGGCGGCACGGCCATCGTCCAGAAGGCGTTTGAGCCGGGCGAGACGCTGCGCCTGTTGGCCGAGGAAGCGACGGCCATGTTCGGCGTTTCGGCTGTCTACCTGTTCCTAAGCCAGCACCCCGACTTCGCCACGACCCCCTTCAAGCACATGCGCTCCTGGGCCGCCGGCGGCGCGCCCATTCCCACCAGCCTGCTGGAGACCTATCTGGCCCGCGGTATCGAGATTCAGTTCGGCTTCGGCATGACCGAAACGGGGCCGACCGTTTTTCTGATCGAGAAGGGGGCCGACCGGTCGAAGCTTGGCTCCGTCGGCAAGCCGCAACTCTACGTCGATGTCCGCATTGCCGACCGCCACGGCCGCGACCTGCCGCCGGGCGAGCGCGGCGAGTTGCTCATCAAGGGTCCGGGCGTCACCCCCGGTTACTGGCAGCGGCCCGACGTGACGGCCGAGGCCATCGTGGACGGCTGGCTCCACTCCGGCGACGTGGCCGTGCGCGACGAAGACGGCTACTTCACCATCGTCGACCGCTGGAAGGATATGTTCATCTCCGGTGGCGAGAACGTTTACCCGGCCGAGGTCGAGAACGTCATCTACCAGTTGCCCCAGGTGGCCGAGGCGGCAGTCATCGGCGTGGCCGACGCGCGCTGGGGCGAGGTGGGGCGGGCGTTTGTCGTGCTGAAGCCGGAGCAACGCCTGAGCGACGACGCGATCATCGCCCACTGTCAGGCGCAAATCGCCCGCTACAAAGTGCCGAAGTCGGTCATCTTCATCGACAAGCTGCCGCGCAACGCCGCCGGCAAGGTCGTCAAGGACGCGTTGCGGCAGATGGACGCCGGGAGATGAAGAGGAGAGAACCACAGATTACGCAGATTACACAGATTTCTCAGCCTTGAATCTGCGTAATCTGTGGTTTCTCTTCCATTACAACCACGAGGAAGCCGGCCATGAAGTTGACCATCGGCGAAACGACAGTCCGGCCACTGTCGTTTACACAGGCGCAGTTCGACCGCTTCGCCGCCCTCAGCGGCGACGATAATCCCATCCACGTTGACCCGCAGTTCGCGGCGCGGACGCGCTTCGGCCGCACGGTGGCCCACGGCATGTTCCTCTACGCCAACATCCGCCGCGCCCTGGGGGAGATTGCGCCGGGGGCCAGCCAGGCTGAGCAGTCGCTTCTCTTCGCTGCACCGACCTTCACCGATGAGGCGCTGCAACTGTGCCTGACCGTGGTCGAGGCGACGGCCGACGGACGCATCCGTGTCGTCACGGAGCTGCTCAAAGACGACGGTCGCTTCGCCTGTCAGGGAGAGGCCGTGCTGCAAGTCGGTTGGCCGTTAGGTACGGCATCGCCAGCGCCCGCCGCCCCGGTCGAAAGCGGCCTCGCCTGGCGCGGGCTGGCGGTGGGTGACTCCGCCTCGCTCAGTCGTACGTATACAGCGGCCGGCCTAGCCGAGTACGTCGATCTGGTGGACGAGACGAATCCACTGTTCACCGATGAGGCCCATGCACGACGGGTCGGCCTGCGTGGTGTGGCGCTGCCGGGGCCGTTGCTGGGAGCGCTGTTCTCCTGCCTGTTGGGCACACGCCTGCCGGGGCCGGGCACAAACTGGCTGAAGCAGCGGCTGGATATCCGTGCGCCCGCTTTTCCGGACGATGAGCTGACTGCTCACGTGCAAATCGTCCGCCTTCGCCCAGAGAAGGCGCTGGTCAATCTGCGGACGTGGATCGTCGCCGCGGGCGAGACGGTGTGCGACGGGGAGGCGCTGGTATGGGTAGGGGATAGAAAGGGGGCGGCCGCAGAGTAGGCCGTTTCAACACCGTCGTCCCCGGCTTCCGGGCCAACGAGCCGTAACCGGCCCGTAACCCGTTGATGGTAAAAAGATGTCATCAGTTTGAAAAGAAAGCATCCACCGATTACACAGATTACGCTCTTTGAATCTGTGAAATCTGTGGACGCCTTTTCCAAGGAGGCAGCTATGCGCTTACAGGACAAAGTGTGTCTCGTCACCGGCGGCGCGGCGGGCATTGGCCGGGCCACGGCCGAGCGTTTCGCCGAAGAGGGCGCGACCGTCATTCTCTGCGATCTGAACGAGGAGCAAGGGCGGGCCACGGCCGCGGCCATCGGCGGCCACTTCTACAAGGTCAATGTCGCCGACCGGCAAGCGGTGGGGGCGTGGGTCGATGAGGTCGTCGCCCAGTACGGCCGGGTTGATGTTCTGGTCAACAACGCCGGCGTGCTGCGCGACAGCACACTGGTTAAGGTCAAGGACGGCGAACTGGTCAAACAGATGTCGGAGGCCGACTTCGACCTTGTCATCGCCGTCAATCTGAAGGGTGTCTTCAACTGCACCCAGGCCGTCGTGCCGCACATGATCCGCCAGGGAGGCGGCGTCATCCTCAACGCCTCGTCCATTGTCGGGCTGGACGGCAACTTTGGCCAGACCAACTACGTCGCCACCAAGGCCGCGGTCATCGGCATGACCAAGGTCTGGGCGCGCGAACTCGGCCGCGCCGGCATTCGCGTCAACGCCATTGCCCCCGGCTTTACGGCCACGGAGATGGTCACCGCCATGCCGGAGAACGTACTGGCGGGCATGAAAGGGCGCACGCCGCTCGGCCGCCTGGGCGAGCCGCGCGACATTGCCAACGCCTACCTGTTCCTGGCCTCCGACGAGGCGTCGTTCATCACCGGCGAAGTCCTGCGCGTGGACGGCGGCATTGTTGTTGGCACGTAAGAAGAATGGGGCTAGGGACTAGGGGAATAAGGCTCTTCCCTGGCCCCTGATCCGCGACATGACCAACGATCTCTATCCAACGCACGTCGCCGACTTGCTGAGCAAGCGCGCCGAGTTGACCCCGGAGCGTGTCGGCCTGCTCGACGCCGAAACGGGCGTGGCCTACACCTATCGCCAGCTGAACGCCCGCGCCAATCGGGCGGCTAACTACCTGAGAGGCTTGGGCGTGGTCAAGGGCGACCGCGTCGCCATCCTGGCCCAGAACAGTGTCGTCTACGTCGATCTGCTCTATGGCCTGGCCAAGATTGGCGCGATTCTGGCCCCGCTTAATTGGCGGCTGTCGGCGCGCGAACTGGTCTACATCGCTGCCGACACACAGGCCAAGGCCATCGTCTGCGGCCCGGAGTACGTCGAGCTGCTGGCCGAGGTGTGCCGCGAGGTGGACTACCCCGTCGTCATTGGCATCGAGGGGGCGCGCATCGCCGGGGCGATGTCCTATGAGGCGGGCGTGGCGGCCGCCGACGACGCCGAGCCGCAGCGGCCGCTGCTGTCCGGCGACGACATCTGCTGCCTGCTCTACACCTCCGGTACGACCGGCCGCCCCAAGGGGGCGATGCTGCCCCATCGGCAACTTCTGTGGAACTGCATCAATACGGCGATCAGTTGGGGGCTGCGCGCCGACGATGTGTCGCCGGTGATGCCGCCGATGTTCCACGCCGGCGGGCTGTTCGTGTTCCTGACACCGCTGTTCTACGTCGGCGGCAAGATCGTCCTGGCCCGCGGCTTCGACAGCGAGGCGTCATTGGCTCTCATCCAGCGCGAGCGCTGCACCGTCGTTCTGGGCGTGCCCACGCTGTTCCAGATGTGGCTCAATAGCCCGTCGTTCGCCGCCGCCGACTTCAGCGCTGTGCGCTACTTCGTCAGCGGCGGCGCACCCTGCCCGCCGTCGCTCATCCACGCCTGGCGCGCGGCCAAAGGCGGCGTGCTGCGCCAGGGGTACGGCCTGACCGAAGTCGGCGTCAACTGCTTCACCATGACCGACGAGGAGTCGTCGCGCGTCGTCGGCTCCGTCGGCCGGCCCATCTTCCATAGCCGGATGCGCATCGTCGATGGGGAAGGCCGCGACGTGGCCCGCGGCGAGACGGGCGAGTTGGTCATCTGGGGGCCGCACGTCTGCGCCGGTTACTGGCGCAACCCGGAGGCGACGGCCAAAGCGCTGCGCGACGGCTGGTTCCACACCGGTGACATGGCCCGCCAGGACGCGGAAGGGTTCTTCTATCTGGCTGGTCGCTACAAGGATATGATCATCAGCGGCGGCGAGAACGTCTACGCCGCTGAGGTCGAGACGGTCTTTCTGGAGCACCCGGCCATCGGCGAGGCAGCCCTCATCGGCTATCCGGATGAGAAGTGGGGCGAGGTGGGGGTGATGGTCGTCGTCGCCCGCCCCGGCTGCGCCGCAACCGAGGACGAGTTGTTGGCCTTCTGCCGGCAACGCCTGGCTCGCTACAAAGTACCTGTCTCTTATACACATCTCCGCGCCCACGAGACCGTACTAGATCTCGTATGCCGTCTTCTGCTTGAAAAAAAAACACTGATCACACAAAGAAAGCATGAGCACTCCACAGAGTCATATTAGCAGGTCTATCACACACCACATCACATACACAGTCTAGAACGTCTTCCTGGACTACTCGACGTAC
>CALLZA010000346.1 GCA_937858165.1 uncultured Ardenticatenia bacterium | reverse complement strand
GTCTCGCCCAGCAAGGGGAAGACGCGCGCCGGGTCATAGGCACAGCGCGGCGTGAAGTCCAGCAGGTTGTCCAACTCCGCCTTGCTGATCGGCATTGCCTGCCCCACCAGTTCCGCCCCGTCCCACAGCACCTGGGCCAGATTGGGCGACGAGAGCATCGGCGCGACGGCGCGAACGCCGCCGAACGTCCCGGCGTAGAGCATACTCGTCACCCCGCCCCAACTGACGCCGGACAGGACGCTGTAGGCCGCGCCGGCGCTCTCGAACTCGCGCTGCACCAGCTCGATGAGTCGCAGCGACCCGGCGAACGTCTGGTAGACGCGGCGCACGGAACGGAACGCCTCGTGGAACGGCTCGCGCCAGTGGTTGTGAAAGGGGGCCTGGATACAGACCGTGGTCAGGGGGAAGGGAACCGGACGGCGGAAGATGCGCTGCCAGGCGTTGTAGTAGGGAATCTCGCTGAAGCCGTGGTGGAAGATGAGCAGCGGCGCGTTGGGGTAGGGGCTGAGCTTGACGCGCACGTGGGTCAACAGCGGCTCGTCGCCGGCGCGCAGCCAGACGGTGCGCGAACCGGGGGCGTAGACGCTGTCGGGCGGCGTGCGCCGCTCGTCGACGGCCGTCTCGGCCAGCACCTCGTCGAGCGTCGGCGTATCACGAGCGGTGTCGCCGAACGACGGCGGCATTCGCAGGTGCATCGAGCGCAGCACCAGCCGGTCGAATCCCATGCCTACGTTGTTCAACATAGTGTCCTCTTTTGAAAGTGCGCTTCAACGCACTTCTGCGCTAGCGGCGGGTTCTTCAACCCACCGCGCCCGATCGGCCGGCGGCTCGTTGGCCTATTGATCGCCACTGATGACTGAAAACCCTATCTTCTACATTAGCACGGAAGTCGATGCATGAGTATAGTATGTGCGTCCTCTACCGGACACATTGTCATCGCAATCGAACACAGTCACCGGAGCGAACCATGCCGCCGTCACCCTCCCCCAAGACCATCAGACGGATACTGTTTCTTCTGCTGCTGATCCTGCTCACAATCGCCTGGGCGCCGCAAGCCGCCCTGGCCCAGGCCATCATCCGCGGTGACGAAATCCCCGCCGGCGAAGTGGTCGACAACGACGTCATCCTGTCCGGCGACGTGGTCCGTCTGGCCGGGGAGGTGAACGGCAACGCCTTTGTCGCCGGGCGCGAGGTGGTCATCGACGGCCACGTGACCGGCAGCGTGTTCGCCATCGCCCAGCGCATTACCATCAACGGCGCGGTCGACGGCGGGGCGTATACGCTCGGTCTGGTCACCCAACTGGGCAGCGAGGCGGCCGTCGGCCAGAACTTCTACTTCCTCGGTGTCAGCCTGGCCTCGGCGCGCGGGGCGCAGATCGGCCGCGACCTGGTCGCCCTCAGCCTGGGGGCGCAATTGCAGGGCAGCGTCGGCCGCAACACGCGTCTCATCGCCGGGCTGGTGCAGTTCCTCAACCTGTTCATGGACCGGAGC
>CALLZA010000345.1 GCA_937858165.1 uncultured Ardenticatenia bacterium | reverse complement strand
TTTTTATTCTAGCATTGATGTTATCCCTCCATGTGTTGTATGTTGATTCTTGTTTTGTCTCTGTACATCTCCACTGCGATGTTCTGTTATGTTTTTTTTTTTTAATGATACGGCGACCACCGAGATCTACACTAGATCGCTCGTCGGCAGCGTCAGATGTGTATAAGAGACAGATTGGAGGGTCACCGCGTGCCGGGCGGCGGGGCTGCTAAGCCCTGAAAAGAGAACGTGGCACACCGAGGCGACGAACGCCTCAGGCGAAAGTGGCTGGTTCTCCTCAAATCTCTGGTCGCTGTACATCCGCATCAGGCTGAGGAAAAGGGCGACCATAAGGCTGGTCGCAATCGTTGTATCCAGTTCGCCGCTCGCTTTGCCTTCCTCAAACAACTTCGCCAGGCGCGCCGTTAGCTCCGAAAGGGGGAGTTGTTTCTCCAACCGCTCCCAGATCACGCTCTGGTTCCAACCCATCGAGCGCAAGATGAGCAGCAGGTGGTGGCGGCCGTCGATGGTGGTGTACGTCTCCAGCAGGATGCGCTCCAGCCGAGCGCGTACGGTCAGCCTTTGCCGGGCGACCTGGTCGATCAATGACAGATATTCGGCGATCTCTTGCTCCAGCAGCCGAACGACGAGCGCCTCTTTGCCGGCGAAGTGAAGATAGAGCGCCCCCTTCGAGATGCCCGCTCGCGCGGCGATCTCGTCCATCGAGGCGTCGTGGTACCCCTTTTCGATCAGGAGATCAGAAGCTGCCCGAAGGATGAGGGCGGCGCGCTCTTCGCGCTGCCGTTCCTTGAGTGAGCCGGTGCGCGCTTCGATAGTGTCTGTTGCTACCATCGTCTGTTCACCCGTTTTTGACCCGATAGTCACAAAATGACCAACCAGTCATAAATCTAGGGCCTTAGGCGCCATCTGTCAAGGACAGTCGCCAGAACAACACGCTCCTCTAAGCCGGCAGCAGAAGGGCACGCTGATGACGCGGATTAACGCAGCAACACTGAAGCTTTCTGAATCTGTACCCATCAGCGGAATCTGCGTCATCCAGCGTGCCGTTCTGCTGCCAACTAAAAGGCTCGCTTTGGGGTTGGCGAGTACCTGTGGGTAAAAAATCGGTAATCAGTTGCCCAATCGTCGCCCCAAAGCCCGACATTTGGCGTACAATCCGGCCTGTGGACCGCCCGCAGCCGCTTTGGCGCGGCTGTTTCATAGACCTGATCCTTTGAGAAGAAACCATGTTGTGGAAACGCCTTTCATTCCTGCTGATCACCCTGGCCATGTTGGCCGTGGCCTGCGGCGGTAACGCCGAAGTCGGGGAGATTCCTGCACCGCCAACCTCTGCGCTGGCCACGGCCGCCGCTGAAGTTGCGGCCACCATCTCGCCTGTGCCGCCTACGGCCACGGTCGCCGTCGCCGCCACGCTGCCGCCGCCCCCTGTCGTCACGCCCGAAGTCACCGCTGCGCCGCCGACGCCGGAAGTGACACCCCTGCCGGACACGGTCGTCCTGGCTGCCGACGCGGCTGCTTTTGTCGGGCGCAACCCGCTGACGGGCGAGGAAGTGGCCGACCCCGACGACCTCAACCGGCGGCCGATCGCCGTCAAGCTGTCCAACGCCCCGGCCGACTACACCCGACCGCAGGCGGGCCTCAACGACGCCAACCTCATCTTCGAGCACTGGACTGAGGGTTCGGTGACGCGCTTCACGGCCATCTTCTACGACACCGTGCCGCCCAACGTCGGCCCCGTTCGCAGCGCGCGGCTCATCGATCTGGAGTTGCCGGCGATGTATGACGCCATGCTGGCCTTCTCCGGGGCCAGCGTCGGTGTCAACCAGCGGCTCAACGCGTCCGACTTCAGCGACCGCTTGCTACGGGCGGCCGAGCCGGGCTTCTACCGCACCGGCGACACGACCAAGCCGTTCGAGCACACGCTCTATATCCGGCTGGCCGACTTGTGGGGGGCGGTCGAGGCCAAGGGGCTGAACAGCGCGCCGCGCTTCGGCAGCTTCAACGCCTTCACTGAAGTCCCCCCGGATGGTGGCTCCCCGGCGACGAAGATCAACATCAGCTACAAGACGGAGGAGATCGAATGGGTCTACGACCCGGAGATCGGCCAGTACCGGCGCTGGATGGACTTCGAGGAGCACCTGGACGCCAACACCGAAGAGCAGGTCACGGTGTCGAACGTTATCTACATCACGCCCTACCACGTCAACGACCCCAACATCTGCGAGCAGATCAACAATGGCGTCTGCGCCGCGCTGTCGATCGAGATTCAGTTGTGGGGCAGCGGCCCGGCGGTCGTCTTCCGCGACGGGCAGCGTTATGACGTGACGTGGCAGCGCGTCGGCCGTAACGACCAGTTGACCTTCACTGACGCCGCGGGTAACCCGTTCCCGCTCCAGATCGGCCAGAGCTGGATTCAGGTGGTGCCGGGGTATATTCCCAATTCCCTGACGGTGAGTCAGTAGGCAGTATTCAGTAAGCAGTATCCAGTATTCAGTCTGTCTCTTATACACATCTCCGAGCCCACGAGACCGTACTAGATCTCGTATGCCGTCTTCTGCTTGAAAAAAAAACAGAACATCCAACACACGTAGACCAAGCACAGAACACCTGATAGTACAATGCGAGAAATATAACTAAGTCACACAAGGATAATCAGCTGTGATAAGGCTGTGTGAACACAATGAGTAACAACACTGAAATATCGAAACAA
>CALLZA010000344.1 GCA_937858165.1 uncultured Ardenticatenia bacterium | reverse complement strand
TGTGTTATAAGGTGGTTTGCTGTGTATCACTGTGTGCTTGTGCGTGTCTGCTACGCGTCGTGCGTGCAGTATGGGCAGTGCGTTAGCACACGTATGTGTGCGGTATGTTGTGTGTGCGCGTTTTTTTTTTCAAGCAGAAGACGGCATACGAGATCTAGTACGGTCTCGTGGGCTCGGAGATGTGTATAAGAGACAGGCTTCAGCCAGGCCGACATCACACCGGAGTACCGCGCCCAGTTGGAGTGGCTGCTCGACGATCAGTACGACATGCTGACGGCCGATATGGCCGCCGGACGGAGCCTGAACCAGATCGAGTTGCGCCAATGGATCGACCGCGCGCCGCTATCAGTCGAGGAAGCGCGCGACGCCGGGCTGATCGACTGGGTGGCCTACGATGACCAGTTAGCCACCCTGATCGGCCAGGCGCGGGCGGATGACCAGACCGCGCTCGCTTCACCGCCCGTCGCCACGGCCGAGACTAACGCTCCGCCCGCGGCCAAAGCATCGGTCGCCCCGCCACGCGCCAAACTTAAGTCGTGGGGGAGAGCGTGGGATATGTTGCGCGAGAAGCCGCGCCGCCACACGCGCCGCTACGTCGGCGTGCTGTCGCTCGAAGGGCTGATCAGCATGGGGCCGTCGTGGCGGCCACCCATCGACCTGCCCATCCCGTTCGTCGGCGGCGAGTCGGCCGGCGAACAGACGCTCGTCACCATGCTGCGCCGGTTGGAGACATTGGACGATCTGGCCGCGCTGGTGCTCCATGTCGATTCGGGCGGCGGCTCGGCGCTGGCCTCGGCGCTGATCGGACGGCAGCTCGAACTACTGGCGGCAAAGCGGCCGGTGGTCGTCTACATGGGCAACGTCGCTGCATCCGGTGGCTACTACGTCGCCGCCCCGGCGACCTACATCATGAGCCAGACGGGCACAACGACCGGCTCCATCGGCGTCATCACGGCCAAGGTCAGCGCCGCCGGCCTCTATGACCAGCTAGCCGTGAAACGAGTCAGCCTGGCGCGGGGCGAACACGCCGGCCTCTACCGCGACACAGACCCGATGACGGCCGAGGAACGAGCCATCTTTCTGCGCACCATCCACGAAACCTACGACGAATTCATTGCCATCGTGGCCCGTGGGCGTAAGTTGTCGCCGGAAGCGGTCGATGCCGTCGGCGGCGGCCGGGTGTGGACCGGGCGGCAGGCACGCGAGCGCGGCCTGGTCGATGGCCACGGCGACTTTCTGGACGCGATCAAAAAGGCGGCCGAACTGGCCGCCTTACCCGTGGATGACGTTTACGCCATCTCGGTCGTCAATTTTACGCCGCGCACGTCACAGTACACGGTCTATCCCAACGGCTCGGCCCGGCTGGCGGAAGAAGCGGCACGCCTGTTGTCGGGCGAGACGCTGCGCGCGCTGGCCGGCCGGCCCCTGCTGCTAATACCCTATGAGCTGCGGTTCGGGTGAGTAGTCGACGGCCGTATCCTCCCAGCCGGGGGGATCGCTCACGTCAAGGGTTACCTCAGTCGCGGAGCCGTCCTGGCGGCGGGTGATGGGATAGCCCAGCCCGCGCAACAGTCGCCAGACGACGACGTTGTTGTTCTGGATGACGGCAACCATCTCCTGGATGCCCTCGGCGCGGCCATCGTCGATGAGCAGTCCCATCAAGCGGCTACCGATCCCGATACCTTGCATATCATCGCGGACGGAGATGCCGATCTCCGCCTGCCCCGAATCAAGTCGAATGTAGCGCGCCGCGGCCACGGGCACGTCGGGCCGCTCGGCCGTATCGCAAAACGCCAGCAGACCGTGGCTATTAACGGCCACGCCCTGGGCGATCTGCTCCGCAGTCGACCAGACGCGCTCCATGTCGATGTTGTCCAACGTCTGGAGGAAGCGGCTGTAGCGGCTATCCTGGCTCATGTTCTCGAACAAGTCGACCAGATAGGGCGCGTCTTCCGCCAAAAGCGGCCGAACGCGCACGACCATATCGTTCTTGGTCAAAAATGTGTATACTGTCGGGTAAGTAGGCATTACTGTTCCTCATGACGCATCGCGTCATTACCAGAATAGCATAGCCTAACCACAAAAGCAAGCCGATTACCCATTTCTAACGCTCTTTTCCCGCGACGCGGGCCCCTCTCGTCTGCAACCCTGCGCGGCGCGTCGCGTACTAATAGGTAACACAATCACGTGAAGTCAACGCGCCTGCGTCCACGCGGGCGCTGGATGAATGAATCCCGGCGAGGTAAGGAATAGACATGAGTAAGAATGATACCGATTCTTTGAGGGCTTCGCTGGCGGCGCTGCCGTTCATCAGCCCCGCCCAGGTGGAGCAGTGGGTCGAGTTGCAGGGGACGATCGACCGCACGCGCGACTATCTGATCCGCGCCGTGCCCCAGGCTCAGTTCAGCATCGATGAGGCGCAGAAGATTCTGGCCCAGCGCACCTATACGCTCGTCTTCTTCGGCGGCACGGGCGTGGGCAAGAGCACGCTCATCAACGCGCTGCTCGGCCGCAACTTGTTGCCCACCGGCGCGGTCACGGCCGTCACCGGCACCATCGTCTACATCGAGCAGGCCGACGAAGGCGAGGCCGAATCGCTCGTCCTTAGCTACTGGAGCCGCGACGAGTTCGCCGAGCGCGTCCGCCGCCTCTGCCAGTTGGCCGAGATCGATAACTTCGACATCACCAACGACGGCGAACGCGACCAGGCCCGCAAAGACATCATGGCCCTCGAAGAGTCGCGCAAAGACCAGGCCAAAGCAGAGCGGGACGAATACCTCGACATCCTGCTCGACTGCATCGACTCCTACGACAACAACAAGGAACTGTTCAAAGCCGGCACGCCGCCGCCGATTAGCCTGCCGCTGGAGAACGAAGAGTCGCTCAAGCATCTGCGCGAGGACGGCTTCAAGGGCAGCCAGCAGCGCCAGATTCGCCTCATCAAGTCGGCCACCTTCCGTGTCCACCCGCGACCGGGCGTGCCCAACCTGCTGATGAACGGCTACCTGCGCATCGTCGACGTGCCCGGTCTGGGCGCGGGCATGCGCCTGCACGAGGCCATCACGCTGGAAGAGATGAAGCGCGAGGACGCCATGATCGTCCTGGTGACCGACGCCGGCCGCCAGCGCGTGGACGAGATGAAGTCGCTGTCGGCTGTCAACTGGATCAAGGAAAACCGCCTGTTCGGCCTGAGCGGCGGCGACCTGGACGAGGCGGCGTCGAAGATCTTCCTCGTCGTCAATGGCGGCAACGTCCGCCAGGCGTTCGATCGGCTGAACTCCGGTCTACCGGAGGCGGAACTGGAGGTGAAGGAAGTCACCCGCTACATCGCCCCCAACTACTGGGAGCGCTACGGCAGCCGCGGCCACAACCGCCCCCACTTACCGGGCACGGGCCCCCCCGCCCCCTACCCCCACGACACCCACAAACCGACGACCCACATGGCGCCCCCCA
>CALLZA010000343.1 GCA_937858165.1 uncultured Ardenticatenia bacterium | reverse complement strand
GTTTTTTTACGCGCGATTGTGATGTTTTTGGCATTGGCGTGCGTCATCTGTATACAATCTGGTGTGTGTGATGTAGCTGGTAATGTGCTTGTTGAGTAGCCCACGACATATGATCTCGTGCGTCATGTGCTGTGTGTCAGTTTTTGTTTTATGTCATCGCGCTTTCGTTCATTTTCATTGTTTTTTTTTTTTTAATGATACGGCGACCACCGAGATCTACACTAGATCGCTCGTCGGCAGCGTCAGATGTGTATAAGAGACAGGCCTTGGACTGCGCCGCCTCCGCGGCGATATCGGCCACGGCGCTGACGCGCAGGAAGTCGAACATACGACAGCCGTCGATGTAGGCGCTGCTGATGTTGCCGCAGCCGATGATGCCGACGCGGGTGACGGACTCAGGCGCGGCCATGGCCCAACCCCCGGTCTACCAGGTAGCGGTAGCTCTTGTCGATGGCCGTGAACATGTCGCTGGCGCAGTGGTCGAGTTCGACGATGAGCCAGGCGGCGGCCGAAGCGGCGGGGATGATCGTCCCGTAGTCCAGCGCGCCCGTGCCGACGGCGGTCATGTCCGACTGCGTCGTGTCGGCCGGGCCGTCCTTCACGTGCAGCAGCTCCACCCGCGGCCCCATGCGCTCCAGCGCCGCGACCGGCTCGACGCCGCCGACCTTGGCCCAATAGGTGTCCAGTTCGAAGAAGATGCGCGGATCCAGACGTTCCAGCCAGATTTCGTACGGCCGCTGGCCTGTGTCGCCCAATGGCTGGAACTCGAACCAATGGTTGTGGACGCCCAGCCGCAACCCATGCCGGGCGCAGACGGCGGCGGCCTCATTCAGCCGGTCACAGGTGCGATAGGCGGCCCCCAACGTGGCGTACTCGTTGGGCGGCAGCCAGGCGCACACCAGCCGGTCGCAGCCCAGCGCGGCCAGCCGGTCGAGCGTCTCGGCCGCGGCCTCGCCCAGCGGCAGCGGCGCGTGGGCGGCGCAGACGGTCAGGCCCACTTCGTCGAATAGGGCTTTGGCCGCGGCGGCCGACACGCCCACTGGAAAGCCGGCCGTCTCGACACCGGCATAGCCAATGTCGGCCACGCGGCGGATCGTTCCTTCAAAGTCGTGCGCCAACTGGTCGCGCACGGTGTAGAGTTGCAAGGCGATGGGTTGGGTCATGGTTATTACCTCCGAGTGGATGGTTCATGTTATCATAGTTGAAGAGGGTTCACGATGAATCAGGTCAAATTGACGGTGCGCCGCCGCTTCCCGGCCCTGGCCCGCGTCTGGCAACGCCTGCGCTACCATCCACGCCTGGCCGGCTCGCCGGAGCAGGTCTTCGCCGAGTTCTACCGCGACAATAAGTGGGGCGACGCCGAGTCGGTGTCCGGGGCGGGGTCGAATCTGGCCCAGACGGCCGAGGTGCGCCGCGTCTTACCGGGGCTGCTGGCCGAACTCGGTTGCCGGTCGATGCTGGATGTACCGTGTGGCGACTTCTACTGGATGCGCCTCGTGCCGCTGGACGTGGACTACACCGGCGGCGACATCGTCAGCGACATCGTAGCCCGCAACCAGGAGCAGTATGGCAACGAGCGGCGGCGCTTTCTGCGCCTCGATCTGCTGCAAGACACCCTGCCCGCGGCCGACCTCATCTTCTGCCGCGACTGCCTCGTCCACCTGTCCAACGCCCACATTCGCCGAGCGCTGGACAACATCCGCGCGTCGGGAGCGACGTACCTGTTGACGACCACCTTCCCCGGTCGCGCCGACAACGACGACATCCCCACCGGCTCGTGGCGGCCGATCAACTTGCAGCGCCCGCCCCATGACTTCCCGCCGCCGCTGCGCCTCATCGATGAGCGCTGCCCCGACCCGGCCTACGCCGACAAGCACCTCGGCCTGTGGCGCGTGGCCGACATTCCCGCGCCGGCGGCGAGCTGATCAGGTTGAATAACACTCATGACCGTTGAATGGCCCGGCTTTGACTTATCCCAATTCCTGAACTATCTGCTCCAGATTGCCGGGGCCTACGTTCTTGTGCTGCCGGTGGCCTGGGAGCGCGAGCGAGCCACGCGCATTATGGGCCTGCGCACCTTCCCGCTGGTGGCCGTGGCCAGTTGCGCCTACGTGTTGGTGGCCGTGGCCGTCGTCGGCACGGAGACCGACGCTCACTCCCGCGTCATCCAGGGGCTGATGACCGGCGTGGGCTTCATCGGCGGCGGAGCCATCCTGAAGGAGGGCGTCAACGTGCGCGGCACGGCCACGGCGGCCAGCGTGTGGTCGGTAGGGGCGCTGGGCGCGGCTGTGGGCTATGGCCGCTGGGAGATCGCCGTGCTGCTGAGCGTCGTCACCTTCCTGACGCTGCGGCTGCTGACACCCGTCGTGGAAAGCCGCCGCTCGGCCCTTGACGCCAACGACGACACCCTCGAATCCTGACCAACACCAACTGGCCGGAGGCCCAGGTGCTGTCTCTTATACACATCTCCGAGCCCACGAGACCGTACTAGATCTCGTATGCCGTCTTCTGCTTGAAAAAAAAACACGCAAAACACAATCACACCCATGACGAACAATGAGTACAACATACAACCATACAACAAACACAGATACGACATGGCAAAAAACTAGGCTAAGTACACCCACTCATGCACACAAAATAAGATACAAGACAGATGAGACAGCA
>CALLZA010000342.1 GCA_937858165.1 uncultured Ardenticatenia bacterium | reverse complement strand
GTATCTTCAGTACCTCATGTATTCCTGTTTCCGTTTCAGTTCTTACTTCGCCCTTTAGTTGTGTGTATTGCTCATGCGTTCTCGGCCTGTTCTACGTACTAGTTGTCGTTCTTTTTTTTTTGCTTTTTTGTTTTGTTTTTTTTTTTTGTTTCTTTCTTTCTTTTTTTTTGATTTTTTTTTTTTTAATGATACGGCGACCACCGAGATCTACACTAGATCGCTCGTCGGCAGCGTCAGATGTGTATAAGAGACAGTTTCTGGACAGCTTGTACCTGCCTGATAGCAACCCGTTCGAGGAGTGGGCCGCGGCCCGGCGCGAGGCGTACCGGCGCGGCGTCTTGCTGGTCCTGGAGCGGCTGACGGCCATCCACCTGGCCGACGAGGATTTTGCCGCGGCCGAGAGCTACGCCCGGCGGCAACTGGCCGTCGATCCGCTGCACGAGACGGGTAACCGGCAACTGATCGAACTGCTGGCCCGCGGCGGCCGCCGCAGCGCCGCCCTGGCCCACTTCGACGACTATCGCCGCCTGTTGAGCATGGAACTGGGGTCAAGCCCGGCTCAGAGACGCTGGCCCTGGTGGACGCCGTGCAAGGCGGGGAGCTACTGCCCGCCGCCCGCCGGCCCGACCACATCCGCGGCTACGACATCCACGAGGAGTTGGGCCGGGGCAGTTACGGCGTCGTTTTCCGCGCCTCGCAGCCGGCCATCGGCCGCGACGTGGCCGTCAAGGTCATCCCCGCCCGCTACGCCGACGACGTCGCCTTCATCCGCCGCTTCGAGGCCGAGGCGCAGACCATCGCCCGGCTGGAACACCCGCAGATCGTGCCGCTCTACGACTACTGGCGCGAGCCGGGCAGTGCCTACCTGGTCATGCGCTACCTGCGCGGCGGCAACCTCAGGGCGGCGCTGGACGGCGCGCCCTGGCCGGCGGAGCGGGTGGGCCGCCTGCTGGATCAGGTGGCCGCCGCGCTCACGTTGGCCCACCGCCACGGCGTCGTCCACCGCGACGTGAAGCCGGCCAACATCCTGCTCGATGACGACGGCAACGCCTATCTGACCGACTTCGGCGTCGCCAAACTGCTCCAGCCGGAAAGCGGCGCACCGCTCTCTCTGGAACTGTTCGCCGGCACGCCGGAGTACGTATCGCCGGAGCAGGCGCTTAACGAAGATGTAACCCCACTCAGCGACCAGTACAGCCTGGGGCTGGTGGTCTATGAGGCGCTGAGCGGGCGGCCGCCCTTTGCCGCCGGGTCGCTGCTGGAACTGCTGGAGCAGCACGTCCGCCAACCGCTGCCATCGCTCCACGAGCGGCGGCCGCAGTTGCCGCCGGTGCTCGACGGCGTTCTGGCCCGCGCCCTGGCCAGGCGCCCGGCGGAGCGCTACCCGGACGTGGTCGCCTTTGCTGCGGCCTTCCGCACCGCTATTGCCGCCGGGTCTGCTGTGGGCGAAGCCGGCGCGCCCGCGCCGGCCGAGCCACTCCTGAGCGTGGACAACCCCTATAAAGGATTGCTGGCCTTTGGCGAGGCGGACACGGCGCTCTTTTACGGCCGCGAGGCGCTGACGCAACAACTGCTGGCGCGGCTGGCCGAGACGGGGCCGCACCACCGCTTTCTGGCCGTCGTCGGCCCCAGCGGCAGCGGCAAGTCCTCACTCGTGAAGGCGGGTCTGGTTCCAGCGCTGCGCCGTGGAGCCTTGCCGGGCGCGGACAGCTGGTTCGTGCTCGACATGGTCCCCGGCTGGCTCTTATACACATCTGACGCTGCCGACGAGCGGTCCAGTGTAGATCTCGGTGGTCGCCCGTTCATTAAAAAAAAAACACGAACTACAATAAGGAGCGCTCTCATACACCACCAAGCACAAAGCAGCTAGAAAGCGACATTAGGCACGAATGACACGAACG
>CALLZA010000341.1 GCA_937858165.1 uncultured Ardenticatenia bacterium | reverse complement strand
TCTCTCACTAGCACTCAACATTGCTAGGCAGTGTGTGGGTTCTGTTCTTCTGGATGGTGAGCGTTGTGTATTACGGCTTCTATCATGTATTGTTGTGTTGTGTGTTGTGTTTTTTTTGTTTTCAAGCAGAAGACGGCATACGAGATCTAGTACGGTCTCGTGGGCTCGGAGATGTGTATAAGAGACAGGTCCTCGATGTTCTTGGAGATCTCTTTGGACAGCCGCACGGCGGCCAGATCGTCGATCTGGTTGGGCTTGACCAGGATGCGAATCTCGCGCCCGGCCTGCAAGGCGTAGGCGCTCTCTACACCAGGGAACGAGGTGGCGATCTCCTCAAGCGTGCGCACGCGCTTGATGTAGTTTTCCAGGTTCTCGCGCCGCGCGCCGGGGCGCGCGCCGGAGATGGCGTCGGCCGCCTCGACGATGATCGCCTCGATCGTCTCCTGCTCCACCTCGTGGTGGTGGGCAGCGATGGCGTTGACGACGACGGGCGGGACCTTGAACCGCTTGGCGAAGTCGGCGCCGATCTGGGCGTGCGTGCCCTCCTGATCGTGGTCCATCGCCTTGCCCAGGTCGTGGAGCAGCGCGCCCATCTTGGCCGTCTCGATGTTGGCCCCCAGCTCGGCGGCCAACATGGCGGCGATGTGGGATGCCTCGACGGCGTGGTTGAGCTGGTTCTGGCCGTAGGAGGTGCGGTACTTCAGGCGGCCAAGGGTCTTGAGGATTTCCGGGTGCAGGCCGTGGACGTTGGCCTCGTAAGCGGCGTGCTCACCAGCCTCCTTGATGTCGCGCTGCACCTCTTCGTTGGCGTCGCTGATGAGCTTCTCGATGCGCGCTGGGTGGATGCGGCCGTCGACGATGAGCTTGGCCAGCGCCCGACGGGCCACCTCGCGCCGCACCGGGTCGAAGCTGGAGACCGTGACGGCTTCCGGCGTGTCGTCGACGATAATGTCCACGCCCGCGGCCTGCTCGAAGGCGCGGATGTTACGGCCGTTGCGGCCGATGATGCGCCCCTTCATCTCGTCGCTGGGCAATGGCACGGTCGAGACAACCATCTCCGCCACCTGGTCACTGGCCAGACGCTGGATGGCCAGGGCGATGATGCGCCGGGCCTGGACTTCGGCTGTCTCCTTGGCCCGGTTGTCAATCTCGCGCATGGCGCGAGCCATGTCTTGCTGGGCTTCGCGCTCCACCTGTTCCAGCAGGACAGCGCGTGCTTCGTCGGTGGTCATGGCGGCGATCTCCTCCAGCTTCTGGCGGTGGATCGTCTCCAGATCGGCCAACTCATTCTGGCGCTTGTCGAGCTTGCTTTGGCGTTTGTTCAGCACTTGCTCGCGCAGTTCCAGTTTGCTGGCCTGGCTGTCCTGGTTGGCGCTGCGCCGGTCAACACGCTCCTCGGCGCGGGCCAGGTCCTGATAGCGTCGCTCGATGGCCTTCTCGGCCTCGTTGCGAATCTCCTGAGCCTCTTCGCGCGAGGTACGCAGGATGGTCTCTACTTCCCGTTCGGCGACCAGGCGCTTCTCAGCCAGTTCAGCCTCGGTGGCCGCCACGACGGCATCGACTTTGGGCCGCATAATCGACCGCATAATGAGCGCGGCGGCGATTGCGCCCACAAGGAGGCCGATGATTAGGCCAATTAATAACTCCATCATATTGTCTCCTCTAGCTTTCGTCGTCAGGTTTCAGGGCAAGCCACGTCTCGGTGACGACCTCGCCGACCACGTCATAGGGGTAGCCATGACGGAGCAGATAGCGAGTCAGCTTGGCGCGCCACTCGGCTTCGGGTAGTGCGCGCCAACGTCCGGCTTGCTTGCGGGCAACTCGCCGCGCGGCCTCGATCTCGTCCAGCCCTTCCAGGGCTTCCGTGACGACCTCGCGTTCCAGCCCCTTTTGGCTCAGCTCCTGGCGCAGCGCCAGTCGGCTGCGCGGGCGGAACGTGTCCCGTTGCTCGACCCAGAAGGCGGCAAAGGCGTTATCGTCGATCAGACCGGCGGCGGTTAAATCATCAATAACCAGTTGAATCACATCGTTATCGTGCTGATGGCGACGCAGTTGGCGGGTAATCTCGTTGGCGCTGCGCGGCCGTCGGGCCAACAGGGCAACGGCTCGCTCGCGAGCGTGGTGAACTTCCTCGCGCCGCTCCAGCGCGGCCAGTTCGGCGACGGTAATCGTCTGGCCGACACGCAGCCCGACGGCCACATCCAGCGCCAGCCCACAGGCGAAAGCGCCGTCAATGAAGACGCTGACGCGCTCCGGGTTTTTCACCTGGGCCGTAATGGCGGCAACATGTTTCCTGCTATTAACAAAAAAGCCCCGGGCATAGATACCAGGCGAACGGTGGGGGGGGCACAGGCGCTGGGTAGCGTGTTGCACAAAAAACTCGCCCGCGCTGCCGCGACACCGACACCAAAGACCTATAGGAGACACGGCGGAGACGCGCGTCTACACTCCCACACAAGCCAG
>CALLZA010000340.1 GCA_937858165.1 uncultured Ardenticatenia bacterium | reverse complement strand
GCCCAGCCAATACCTCGTTGAGCACCATCAACCGTTTCTGTTCTTTCTCGTTCAATATCACCTTATCCATTTGGGTGACATTTTCGCTTTTCTCTTATAGGGTGTCAGATTCGCTGAAGCATAACAGTTCTATTCTTCGGCGTTGACAGTGCTATCAGACAACACTATAATGCCCTGTAACTGAATTCAACAACGACGACGACGGAGACGAGTACGTCGGACCGGGAGTGCAGAGAGTTGGCAGGTGGTGCAAGCCAACCCCAGAGTCCACGGAAATCCCCTCTCGAGTCGCTCCCCGCAAACCGCGCGGTTCGTCCCGCGGCCTAAGGAGAGCCGGGTACGCCCGTTAGCGCGCTCAAGAGGTCGCGGCTCCGTGTCGCGGCGAAACCAGGTGGCACCACGAGCCCCCTTCGTCCTGGATTGGCGAAGGGGGCTTTTGTTTGGTGAGGAGTGATGACAGATGATTGACATAAATTTGATTCGCGAGAAGCCGGAGTGGGTGAAGGCGCAGATCGCCCGGCTCCATGACAGCGCGCCCATCGACGAGATTCTGGCCGCCGACACGCGACGGCGAGAGATCATCGGCGAAGTGGAAGCGCTGCGGCGACAGCGCAACGAAAGCTCGAAGCAGATCGGCGCGCGCATGGGCACGTTGAAGAAGCTGGAAGGGGATTTGAGCCGGGCCGAAGGGGCAGTCGCCGACGGGTTGCGGACGCAGATCAACAGCCTTCAGTTCAACGTGGACGAGGCCAAGGATGAGACGCGCCTGTTGGGCGAGCGCATCACCGCGCTGGAAGAGGAGTTGCGGGCGGCCGAGGCGCTGGTGGACGAGAAGATGCTGTGGGTTCCCAACCTGCCCCATGAGAGCGTCCCCGACGCCCCCGACGACAGCCACAACATCGCCCACCCGCCGCAGGGTAGGCCGTTGCCGGCGTTCGACTTCGAGCCGAAGGCCCATTGGGACCTCGGCCCGGCGCTGGGCATGATCGACTTCGAGCGCGGCACGAAGCTAAGCGGTTCGCGCTTCTACGTGCTGCGCGGCCAGGGAGCGCGGCTGCAACGGGCGGTCATCCAGTTCATGCTCGACCACCACGTGAACGTCCACGGCTACGAGGAGATCTATCCGCCGTTCATGGTGCGCTCGGCCATGTTCGTCGGCGCGGCCCAACTGCCAAAGTTCGCCGACAACATCTATCGCGACGCCGAAGAGGACTTCATGTGGCTGGGCACGGCCGAGATCGCTCTGACCAACCTTCACCGCGACGAGATTCTGGACGAGGCCGACCTGCCGCTCAACTACGTGGCCTATACCCCCTGTTTCCGGCGCGAGAAGATGAGCGCCGGGCGCGACGTGCGCGGCATCAAGCGCGGCCACCAGTTCGACAAGGTGGAGATGTACAAGTTCACGACGCCGGAGACGAGCTACGACCACCTGAAGCTGATTGTTGGCCACGCCACCGACATCTGCGCCGCGCTGGGCTTGCCCTACCGGCTGGTGGAGATCGTTACCGGTGACCTCGGCTTTGCCGCAGCCAAGAAGTTCGACGTGGAGGTATGGGCCGCAGGTTGCCAGGAGTGGCTGGAGGTCAGCTCGGCCAGCAACTGCGAGGCGTTCCAGGCGCGGCGGGCCAATGTGCGCTGTCTCTTATACACATCTCCGAGCCCACGAGACCGTACTAGATCTCGTATGCCGTCTTCTGCTTGAAAAAAAAAAAAACACAAGACCATCCAACTACTCATGCGTCACCAATGGATGATATGCTAGACAGAACGCAATCGTACGTGCGAGCATGCAGACACGAGTCAACCAATAC
>CALLZA010000339.1 GCA_937858165.1 uncultured Ardenticatenia bacterium | reverse complement strand
TGTTGTCTTGTACGTGATAGTGAGAACCGGACAATTATGATACATGTCGTGCTAGTGGCTGTCTCATGGGTGTGGTTGTTACTGCGACGATACTCGTTCAGTTGTAGTTTTTGTTTTTTTTTCAAGCAGAAGACGGCATACGAGATCTAGTACGGTCTCGTGGGCTCGGAGATGTGTATAAGAGACAGGCTCTTTGGCGCGCGTATAGAGGTTTTGTTCCCCATAGCGGATGCTCTCCCGGAACGGGCCGGGCGCGCCGACATTGGTGATTCTGACGCCCGAACCAGGCCCAGTGCTGACGTCGATGCGATAGAGGCCGAGGTTTTCATTGAGACCGCCCGGGCTGATGCACCAGACCTGACCGGGCGGCAAAGGGTCGGACCCGATGTGGCGATCGCTTTGCAATTCTGGGGTGACGACGAAATGCTCCACGCCATCCAGCCCCATGTGGTAGCTGAAATGGGTGTTGCGGAACTCGGCGCTACCGATGCGCTTCTGTTGCTCCTTAACCCGCCGGCGCATCTCCAGGCCCAGCCGGACAGACCATTCAATGTCCTCATCGGCAATCAGCATCGCCAGGTCCGGGTAGAGCAGCTTGAGCAAGCCGTTGACTGTCTTATTGACCGCTCTACTGTCCCGGCCGCTTAAAGCCGAGCCGTAGGTGACACGCCCCTGTATCTGCTGCAAGCGATTCTCGGCGCGCAGTTCCGACCACGCCTCCGAGAGAAAGTCGCTCACCAGACCAAAATGGTCAGTAAACAGTGACCCTTCCAGCTTGGGCACGTCCCAGCCCGGCAGGTAAGCGTGGATACGATCCATGAAGGCGGTGTCGTGGCGCATTTCGGGTGGCAGCGGCCCAAACAGGTGACTGATGCGCTGCTGATGTTCGACGTCAACATCGAAGTTCCCCACGGCGACGATGCTGCCGCTGGCGCGAATGCTCTCCCGCCCCCGGCTAAACTCGCCCGACTCCATGTAGCCCTTCATGATATTGACGCCGTCCTTCTGGTCGAAAGAGACGCCGGAGATCTCGTCGAAACAGACCACGTCGTACTGGCTGACCAATCCACGCTGGCCGGTGGCGTTGTTGACGAACATCTTGGCCACCGTCGCCTTGCCGCCGGAAATCAGATGGGAGTAGGGTGAGACTTGCTGATAGAGGTGAGACTTGCCCGTGCCGCGCGGCCCTAACTCGACCATGTTGTAGTTCCGCTCGACGAAGGGCACGATGCGCAGCAGGAGGATGTCCTGGGCACGTTGGCTCAGGCGTTCCGGCTCGAAGCCGATGCTGCGCAGCAGCAACTCCTTCCACTGCGCCACAGTGAACGCCGTCCGACCGCGGATGAGCGTATCCAGCACGCCATGCTTGGAGAGTTGGATGGGCCGCAGGGAAGACACGCCGAACGGCCGCGCGTTCTTCTCCTGGGCGATGACGGCGTCATACTCCAGTTGGATCTCGGCATAGAACCCGCCCGTCAGCAGCCGTTCGTTGGCCGAAATGAGTTCCGCGTCGATGCGCACGTCAGCCAGCTGCAGGCTGGGCAGGGTGGCCACATAGGAGTCGGTCCGGGAGTCGAGGCGGGCCGTGATCAGGTCGATCAGCTTTACCGAACCTTGTTCTCGTGCGCGCGACTTGAACAGCTCCTGCTCTCCGGAGCGCACCGTCCGCTGCCGCATTTGCCGCTCGACGATTTCCAAGCCCTCCACTATCTCGGCTTCATTGGTGGTGGCGCAGTAGCGCCCGATCAAAAACTCGCCGACATAAGTCGGCACCGGATACTGACCGCGAAAACGAGTGGCCAAGTCCTTGCGGACGACATAGCCTTCGAACGCCTCGGCCGCCAGCCGATCGATTTCGTCCAGTTCCATATCACTCTCCACCGATCACTGTCAGCCGCTGCGCCTGGATCGCTTCGCCGCGGCTGACGACGATGAAAGCGGCGCTACCCCCCAGCGTTTCGTCCGGCGCCAGCAGCGACACCGCTCCACTGGCGTCAGGCGACTTGGGCATCGCGGCCACCGTTGACCCGGCGTCGCCCGCCTTGAGCCGAATGTCCACCAGCACGTCGGCCGCGCCGCCTGACAGGCGCACGTTGCAGCGGAGGCCCAGCCACTTGACTTCCTCGATGACCACCGGCGCAGTGTCACCCCCATCGCGACGCACTGTGATGACCGGCACCACGCACTCTTGGGGGCTTAACCCGCCGTGCTCATACTCCTTGCCGGCCTCGAAGCAGTGGATATCCGGGGCGACGGCGATCCGCACCTCAGGATTCCAGTGCCAGGGTACGACCGGGTGGGCCACGGGGGCGTCTTCCCTGACGACGGCGCAGCGCCCCTTGCGCGTGATGGTCAGATGTTGCGGCAACTCCGCCTTCGGCATTCCGTCCGGCAGCAGCAGCCAGCCGTGGTCGGTGACAACCGTCACCTGACGCCAGCCGTGGTTCAACAGCGCCGCGATTCGCTCGCCCAGGCCGCGCAACTCGCCCGACACGTGATGGGCGATCTTCCAGCCGTGGTCGTGGCCATAGCGGTCGATGGCCCCATATTCCGCCCAGCCCCGGCCGGCCGGCTCGCCCTGCTCTTCGTCTTTCAACTCCTGGTAGCCGCGGTCGCGGACGAGCTTGCGGAACAGCTCGGTGCCCAGGCTAGTGCCGCTCTCTTTGCTGACCGGCGCCAATCCCGGCTTGTCGCCGCCGGCGATGGCGTCCGCGGCCGGAGAGATGGCCGGCTTGGCCGTGGCGGTCACCGGCGGCAGCGCGGCCAACTGCCAGTCCGTTGCGCACAAAAACCCCTTATCTGTCAGGTGTTGGGCCAGTTGCCGGCCGACGTCGAAGCGCAAGGCATCTGAGAAGAGGATACACGTCCCTGGTTCAGCGCCGATCCCCTGGCCGGTTTCGTAATCAAGGCCATCCGATTGCAGGACAACCGCCTGAAAGCGTCGGGTCGCCTGCTCCAGCCAGGGCCGGTAGAGGGGGATGATGGCGTTCTTGACCGCGGCCACATCGGGCGCCGCCTCCACGGCCGCCAGCGCGCGCAGCACCGCCGCATCGACCTGCCAGCCCCAGTCGACGTAGTTCGAGGCCACCTGCGTTGTGGTGTCGCCGCCGAGCGGGCTGGCCGTCAGCTCGGCCAGGCTGGTCAAATGGACAAGCGTCATGGCCAAAGGCGCTTCACCCAGTTTGGCCCACACCCAGTCACGCCGCTGGCCGTGCTGCTCCTCCAGTTGCCGGACGGCCTCGCGGGCGTCTCCGGCAGACCTGTGGCGCAAGGCAGCCAGCGCTCCGCGCACCTGTTTTTCAGCCTGCTCATTGGCCGCCGGCCAAACGGGCGACGGCTCGCCGAACAGCGGCAGCTGCTTGGGCTGTGCCTGGCGCAATAGATCGGGGATGCCGGGATAGGCTACCGGGGCCTCCGTGTAGCGCGCCCAGACCGCGGCCCACTCGCCGGAGGCGTGGGGCCACTCGCCGCTGGCCTGGTTTAGCCGCTCGGCCGCGGAGAGCGGGCCGTCCTTCTCCGGGTCGAGGCCGTACTTCTGCCGGCTGAGGGCGCAGAAGGCCTGCCACTCCGGCTGTGGCAGGGGCCGCCGGGGGGCCCCCCGCGCGCCCCGCCACACAAGCATCTGCCTCACGCGGTCCGGGGGGGGCGAAGCTCTGTAGAACACCCCACCCACAGGCGGCCTCCGCCGCCCCACGGGCACCGGAGCCGACGG
>CALLZA010000338.1 GCA_937858165.1 uncultured Ardenticatenia bacterium | reverse complement strand
TCTTGTCTGTTTGGTGTGCTGTTGCGCTCATTTTGTTTTTTTTTTGTTTTTTTTTTGAATGATACGGCGACCCACGAGATCTACCCTAGATCGCTCGTCGGCAGCGTCAGATGTGTATAAGAGACAGCTGCTTCACCTTCGGTTCCCGGTCGATGAGGGCAAAGACGCGCTCGGCGGCCGAGAGGCCATCCTGGAACTGGCTCCAGAACGAGGCGATCTGGGTGATGGGAAACCAGAAGAAGCCGACCGTCTGCATGAACAGATACCACTCGGCCGGGGCGATGGGCACTATGGCGCTCGGCCGCGTCGCCAGACCACCGGCATAGACCAGCACGGCCGTGCCCAGCCCGGAGCCGATGCCCAGCAAGGGGAAGATGCCGCTCAGCGTCAGGCCGCGCGTCAGGCCGACGCGGTACCCCTGGCGGTTATTGGCGTCGAAGGTGGCGTAGATAGCCGGCTCCTGGCGAAAGCTCTTGGCGACCAGGATGCCGCTGATCGACTCCTGAATCTGGGCGTTGATGATGGCTGTCACGCGCCGGGCGTTGGTCGTCACCCGGCGGGCCAGGCGGCGGAAGCTGAGGGCCAGCACCGCCGCCAGCGGGGCCATCGCCAGCAGCAGCAGCGTCAGCCGGGCGTTAATCGTCAGCAGGTAAGCCATCAGCATGGCGACCAGCATCACCTGGCTCAACAGGTTGAGCGTCAGATTGACCACCTCGGCGAAGTCCTGCGTGTCCGACGTGACGCGGCTGACGATCTTGCCCGACGGGTGCTCGTCGTAGAAGGAGAGGTCGTGGGCCACGGTGGCGTTGAACACGTCCTCGCGCAGCTTCAGCACGACGTTGCTCGTCACGCGGGCGGAGAACAGTTGCCGGATGTAGTTGAATACCCAGGCCGCGACGCCGATGAGACTGACGCCGAGGGCCAGTTGCAGCATGACCGTCAGGGTCACCCGGCCGGGGTCGTCGCCCAGCACGCCCACGGCGCGGGCGATGACGATTGGCCCCAGCGCGCCCATAACCGAGTTAAGGGTGATCATGACGGCAATGAGCGCCATCTTCCGGCCGTGGGGCCGAAAGTAGCTGACAATGCGCCGCAGCAAGTCGCGGTCGCTATATTGCCGGTCGTAGCTTTCGCTGTCTAGTCCGTCGAGGATGAAGCCCATCGTGTTTCTCTTCAGGTGTCAGTCGTCAGTTGAGGACAACTGACGAGTGACACGGACTACTCATACACCGCAAAGATCCGCTGATAATCCTTGGAGCGCGCCAGCAACTCGTCGTGCGTGCCCTGGTCGGTGATCTGGCCGCCCTGGAGCACCAGAATACGGTCGGCCCAGCGGATCTGGCTGAGGCGGTGGGTGATGAGGAACGTCGTCCGCTGACGGCTGATGCGGTACATGGCCTGCTGGATGCGATCCTCGGTGGCGCTGTCGATGGCGCTGGTGCTGTCGTCGAGGATGAGGATGCGCGGGTTGGTCAGAAAGGCGCGGGCGATGGCGAGGCGCTGCCGCTGGCCGCCGGAGAGGGTGACGCCGCGCTCGCCGACTTCGGTCTCATACCCCTTGTCGAAGCTCATGATGAAGTCGTGGGCCTGGGCCTCGCGGGCGGCCGTCTCGATCTGTTCACGCGTCGCGTCGGGCACGCCGAACGCGATGTTCTCGGCGATGGTGCGCGAGAAGAGGAAGACGTCCTGCTCAATGGTCGAGATCTGCGACCGCAGCGACTCCAGGTTCCACTGGCGCACGTCGATGCCGTCGACCAGCACCTGTCCCTGAGCGACGTCGAAGATACGGTTGATGAGCCGGGTCAGGGTGCTCTTGCCGCTGCCCGTCTGGCCGACGATGGCCACGGTCTCGCCGGGGTTGGCGGTGAAGGTGATGTTCTTCAAAATGTGCAGGGGAGCTGGGGAGATGGGGAGCGGGGGTGATCCATTGGTTTCTTTCTCCCCTGCTCCCCTGCTCCCCAGCTCCCCCGCGCTGTAGCCAAAGCTCACATCCCGAAACTCAACGCCCCCCTCCATCGTCCGCGCCACGCCGCCCTCGTTCTCGTCCAGCTCCGTCTCGGTATTGATCAGCTCCAGGATGCGCCGGGCGCTGGCGACGCCGAGTTGGGCCAACTGGAAGGTAAAGATGGACACGAACGTCGGGAAGCGCAGGAAGCCGACCAGGCCGACGTAGCTGACGACCTGTCCCAGCGTCAGATCGCCGGCGCGCCAGAGCAGCATGGCGTGGAGAAAGGCCAGGCCCCAGCAGATGCTAAACACCAGCATGGGCAGATAGCGGGCCTGAATCTCCCCCTCGCGCACGGCGTTGTCGCGGTAGATGCCGGCGTCGTGGCTGAACCGGGCCCCCTCTTGCTGCTCCTGGGCGTTGCCTTTCACGACCTCGATGCCGCTGACCGTCTCGGCCAGCCCGGCGTTCATCGTGCCGAACGACGCGCGCAGCGCCTCGCTGACGGGGCTGAGGCGGCGGGCGTAGCCGCGAATGGTGATGACAAACAGGAGCAGAAAGACGACCGGCGTCAGCAGCAGGCGCGTGTCGATCTGGGTGATCAGGACGATGGGGGCCGCGAGGCCGACGAGCGAGTCGGTGATGAGCATCAGGCCGGGGCTGAACATGATGTTGAGCATGCGCACGTCGTTGGTGGCGCGGGCCATGATGTCGCCGATGCGCTGGCGGTTGTGGAAGGTCTGGCTCTTGCCCAACAGGCTGCCGTAGAGCGAGTCGCGCGAGTCGCGCTCGATGCGCTGGGCCATGAACTCGAAGGCCGAGTTGCGCGCCAGGCCGAAGATGCCCTGCAACGCGGCCGAGCCGAAGACGGCCAGCGCCAGCAGCACCAGCGAGCGCGTCGGCCAGCCGGGCGTGTTCAGCAGGTCGAAGCCGCGGCCGATGAGCACCTGGATGTAGCTGGCGGCGAAGTTGTTGACCACGGCGGCGATGATAGCGATGAGCGGCAGATACCAGTAGTGGGTCAGTTGCGAGACGATCCAGCGCACGGGGCCGCGACGGTCGAACTGCTTTTCGTTTTCGAGGCGGAATTCACGATTAATCATGGGCGGTTTTGGGCAAACAAACGTTCTAGACGAAAGGACATTATAACCGGCGGACGGGCGAAAACGCAACCTAGGCGACACACCAGCCACGTTCGTGCGTCGCACGTTTTCCTCCGCAGAAAGTGGGATGCACCGGCAATCGATGGATTGTGCATTTATTCACAAATAGAGATAACATTCGTCACTTGAGTCAATATCAGCCTATCCACTACACTTTCTCAATCGGGCGCGCTCCGGTCAGGCGCAGCCGAATCCCAGCCCGCCGGACGCAGTGGAAATAGTGGACAGTCAACAAGGAGCCACGCCGAACAAGCCACGCCGAACAAGCCACGCCGAAGGAGCCACGCCGAAGGAGCCACACCGTATGAAACGCCACGGTCTAACCATTGCCATCGCCGGTCTAATTCTCATCGCCCTCCTGGCCGCCTGCGCCATCCCACCGGAGGAACTGGCGACACCGACCCCGGTGCCACCCGACTTCTATTCGCGCAATGCGCTGACCATCTTTGCCCGGTTGCCCGATGCGATGTTGCCGGAAGACCACCCGGTCATCCCTCTGTCTCTTATACACATCTGACGCTGCCGACGAACGATCTAGTGTAGATCTCGGTGGTCGCCGTATCCTTAAAAAAAAAAAAATTCACAACAGTGCAGACGAAGACA
>CALLZA010000337.1 GCA_937858165.1 uncultured Ardenticatenia bacterium | reverse complement strand
TATTGGTGTACGTCTGTGTACATTTGTTGTTGTCTTCATTATAGTGTGTCGTTGATCTTATCCGCGTACAGCTCGTTAGAGTCTTATGGTTGTTTTGGTACTGTTTCTTTTTTTTTTTTCAAGCAGAAGACGGCATACGAGATCTAGTACGGTCTCGTGGGCTCGGAGATGTGTATAAGAGACAGCGGCGGCGAACTCCGCTTCCAGCCCGGCGACGACGGCCGGGGCCGACGCCTCGGGCACGATGAAGCAGATCGACTGCTCCGACGACGCCTGGGTGATGAGCAGCACGCTCACGTCGAGCCGGGCCACTGCGCCGAACGTCCGCGCGGCGATGCCGGGCACGCCGATCATCCCCTTGCCCTCGACGTTGATCATGGCCACACCCTTGATGGCCGTCACCGCCTTCAGCGCACCGTTCAACTCCGGTGCGTCATCGACGATGACCGTGCCGGGGTGGGTCGGGTTGAAGGTGTTTTTGATGCGCAGGGGGATGCCGCTCTCGACGCACGGCCGCATCGTCTTGGGATGCAGCACCTTGGCCCCGTAGTAGGCCAGTTCCGACACCTCGCGGAAGGTCAGCGCCGGAATCGACACCGCGCCGGGAACCAGCCGGGGGTCGGCGGTCATGACGCCGTCGACGTCGGTCCAAATCCACACCTCGTCGGCGTTGAGCGCCTGGCCCAGGATGGCCGCGCTAAAGTCAGAGCCGCCACGGCCGAGGGTGGTCGTCACGCCGTCGGCCGTCGCGCCGATGAAGCCGGTGACGATGGGGATGCCGCCGCGGTCGAGCAGCGCCCCCAGGCGGGCGGTAGTGCGGGCGCGGGTCTCGGCCGGCAGGGGGTTGGCGCTCTGGAAGTTCCCATCGGTGACGATCAGTTCCGTCGCGTCGATCGCCTCGGCCTCATAGCCCAGCTCGCGCAGATAGGCAGCCAGGATGCGCACGCTCATCTGCTCGCCCATGCCGCTGATGGCATCCAGCGCGCGCGGTGTCAGTTCGCCCAACACATTGACCGCGCCGCACAAGCTGACGAAGCGGTTGATGAATCGCTCCATCTCAGCCAGGATCACCTGCCGTTCCCCTTCCGGCGACAACAGGCTGTCAATCGCCTCATAGTGGATGTCACGCAGTTGGCGGGCCAGGTGGCGGTAGGTCTCGCCGTCGCCGGTGAAGGCCGTTTGCGCCCCTTGCAACAGCAGGTCGGTCACCTTGACCGGCTTTGACCCCATGGCCGACGCGATGGCGGCCACATCCCCCCAGGTATCGCGAGCTTGCAGGATGAGGTCGGCCGTCTCGCGCATGGCCTCCGCGCTGCCGACCGACGTCCCGCCGAATTTCATCACCAGTGCCATACTTCGTTGTCCTCGTCCTTCGGTCTGGCCCGACAGGAGTAGCTGCCGGGCGACGGGTAAGTATAGCGCGAGGCGTTAGACCTGACAGGTCTCAGAAGACCTGTCAGGTCTACGGAAAAAAGGAAGCGGCCGGTCTCTTGCGAGACCGGCCGCTTCGTGCTTCTCTGGCGGCAGGAGATTGGAAACGTAAGTCTTACGCCAGAAAGAGCCAAAAGAAGTGCGCCGGGGCGGCGCGGCCGTCCTACCAGTACGGGAAGAGGATTCCGACGGTCGCGCCGCCCCGGTTGTGCCGGTAAGCCATAGGTGTGGGTTAGGAACCCTTGATAACGATCTCTTCCTCGTCGAACGCGTTGGCCTTGGGGGCCACGGCCGGTTCCTGGGGCATGATCAGGGCCAGCACCACGTAGGCCAGCAGGCCGACACCATTCCACAGGGTCAGCAGCGCCAACACCAGGCGGACGATGACCGGGTCGATGTTCAGGTAGTGGGCCAAACCGGCGCAAACGCCGAACAGCATCCGATCATCACGGGAACGAACGAGTCGCTTGTCAATCATTTCTCAGTACCTCCAGGATTCTTATCCTTTGTTCTGTCAGCCTATACGCAGCGCTCCACGGCGGGTTGCGCAGAGGAGTAACCACAGATTACGCAGATTCCACAGATTTCAGAAAAATCTGTGGAATCTGCGTAATCTGTGGTTCCTTCCTCTTATCCCCGCGGGCAGCCTAGTTTGTGCTACACTTCGCCACGAACGGCCGCGCCCGACGGCCGGAAGGAGTCCCCAGTGAAGCGACACGTCTTGATTACGGCCCCCATCCCCGATACGCTGCTGGAACGGATCGCCAGCGTCTCGCCCGATCTGGTCGTCGAGCGCGACACCTTGCCGCGCGACGGCCGGCCGGAGGGGCTGCTCAGCGAAGTCGAAATCCACTACACCACCGACCGCACCCTGCCCCCGGAGCAGTCGCCCCGGTTGCGCTGGGTGCAGGGGCACTGGGCGGGGGTCAACAACCTGGTCGATACGCCGGTGTGGAATAGCGACGTCCTGCTCACCACGACCAGCGGCATCCACGCCCCCAACATCGGCCAGTACGTCGTGGCCCAACTGCTGGCCTGGGCCAACCGGGTGCCGCGCTGGGTGCGCGTCCAGCAGGGCGGGCAGTGGCCGGCGGGCCGGCGCGATGCGTTCCTGCCCGACGAGCTGGCCGGGCGGACGCTGGGCATCATCGGCTACGGCAGCATCGGCCGCGAGGTGGCTCGGCTGGCGCGGGCGTTCAACATGACCATCCTCGTCACCAAGCGCGACGCCCGCCACGTGGAGGACATCGGCTACACCCTGCCTGGCTTCGGCGACCCGGCGGGTGAGCTGCCGACGCGCATCTACCCGGCCGAGGCGCTGCGCTGTGAGTAGCAGCGCGGCTCACTTCGGACGGCAAATGCCCTGAAGCGGACACTGTGTATCGCGCTGCTTCGTCTTGTAGCCGCACGCGCCCATCATGCTGAGGTGGCAGAGCGAGAAGTCATAACGCACGGGGTCGATCGGGTCGAGCGCGCGCAGTGATTCTGTGATGTCGGCGGCCATCTTCCAGCCCGGCGAAGCACGCTTGGTCAGTCGCAGACACGACCCCGCGCGAATGGTGTGCGTATCCAGCGGGATGACGAGCTGGCCCGGCAGCGGTGTTTTCCACCCGCCAGGATCGACGCCGTCCGTGCGCACCATCCAGCGAAGAAACAAATTGAGGCGCTTGCAGGCGCCACCGCTTGAGGGCCGGCTGAAGAAGAAGTACACCCCTGGCGCCTTCGGCACTTTGCCGTACGCGGGCTTCAGGTCGATGGCCCGAGCGCGGGTTGAAAACGACTCCAGCGAGTCGGACACATCGGCCGCGTCCGCCGACCACCCCTTAGCGAAGTAGGCTTCGAGCGACCCGGCCTCATCGAGCCTCTGCCGAAGGATCCACAGGAGCGCGACAAGGTCGCGTCCCTTGATCCACCGATGCACCAGTGGCAGCAGTGCGGCGCCATCGCGAGCGGGCTCAAACCTGCGCACCGCCTTTGCCGGCGACGGCCCCAACACCTGACACACGGCTTCGATGGACGCAACAATCGACGCCACGCGGCCAAACGCAAGTCCGGCCGCGATGAACGCCACGATCTCGCGATCGTCGAGCCGCCCGTACCGCCGCACAACCTGGATGGGATCAAACGCCGACTCGGGATGGTTGAAGTCGGCGTAGAGGCGGTTCAAGCGAGACTGAAAGTCGCTGGGACGTTGGCGCATAAGGAAACAGCCTCGGGCTTGAGGAACAGCCCGAGCTACGTTCGGACGCGCTACTCCGCACCTGTCTCTTATACACATCTCCGAGCCCACGAGACCGTACTAGATCTCGTATGCCGTCTTCTGCTTGAAAAAAAAAAACACGAGCGTAGACAAAGCACACCAACGTAAACAACACGCACCATCAATCCACAAAACCCGACAATCAACATAAGCTACCACAACTATATCCAACTCGACAGACTTTATCACGTCTACCACGCCGTCACACATCATGGTGTACACTAACAAAGACAAGCATGTACA
>CALLZA010000336.1 GCA_937858165.1 uncultured Ardenticatenia bacterium | reverse complement strand
CTTTCTGTCTTCCGCCGCGCCTCACTTTCCTCCCTCTCTCCTCCCTCTCCCCTTGCGCCCAGATATTCTCCATCCCTCCAGGCTAGAACCTCCTCATACCTTTCCTTTGGGCGCGTCGGCCCCCCGACCCTTTGCCGCACCCCTTGCCCTCGGTACGGCCTCTTTGCATATCCTACGGCCTGGGACGGCCGCGCTTCGGGGTATGTTCCCTTCACGATCGTCGCTGGTGAACCCGCCATCATACACCTCCCCACAACCCTCGAACGCTGATAGGGCGAGTCGTTCCTACTGCACTCCCCCCTCGATCGCCAACGACACCGGCTCGCCGTTCATCACCAGGGAGCGCTGCGCGGCCTGCAGCACGCTCAGCACCCGCAGCCCGCTGACGCCGTCGGTCAGCGGCGGATGGGGGCTGGGGCGGGTCTCCCGGTAAGCCACGGCCCCCAGCCCCCGGGGCCCCACTCCCTCCAGTGCGCCGGGCGTGGGCGCGAGGTTGGTCACCGCGGGGACCGGCCCCTGCGCCGCGGCGCCGCGCGCCGCCTTCGCCACGGTCGCGTTGACGCCGACCGCGCGGTCCCGCGGCACGATCGCCGCGTGCGCGCCGAAGGCGTCGGCATTGCGCAGGCAGGCACCGAGGTTGTGCGGGTCGGTCACCCCGTCGAGTACCAGCAGCAGCGCGGGCTCGCCGAGTCCCGCGCCCAGCGCGTCCAGCGACACTTGCGCGCACGCCGCGTCGACGACCGCGACCACGGCGTCGGCACACCGTCGCACCTCGTCGCGGGCGATCCCCGGGAACAGTCCTCGCTCCGCGTCGCGGGGAACGTGGGGGTCGTCGCGCAGGTGGTGCAGGTGGGCGATGCCGAGGTGCGCGACGACCTCGTCGACGATGCGAGCGGCGCTGCGGGGGCCTCGGGTGACCAGGCGCAGGTCCACGGGTCGGTGGGCCTGGTCGGCCCGATCCAGCAGGTGGGCGACGGCGGCATCCGCATCGGCCAGGGCACGGGTGCTCAGGCCGGCCAGCACGAGCACCAGTGGCCGGTGACCAAGCACCGCGGGGAGTGCTGGGCTCCCCAGCGGCAGGTCGACGACCAGCCGGGCGGGGCCCTCGGCCAGAGAGCCGAGGACGTCCTGGACGGCCCGCTGCGAGAGGTCGGGGCCGGCCCCACCGCGGGCCGACAACACGTGCACGCCATCCTCGGTCGGCAACCGGGACGCAAGGGCACCCGGCGGCAGGCGCCCACGCACGTCACCCAGGTCGTTCCATCGTTGCCCGGGCAGGTGCTCGACGCCCGCAGTCACCTCCAGCCCTCCCCTCATCAGGTCGAGGTCGACGACGACGGCATCGGGGCCTGTCGCGGCAAGACGGCGGGCGATGGCGAGGGTCAGGGTGCTCGCGCCCAGGCCCCCGGACGCCCCGACGACGGCGATGACGGCGTGTGGTGACATGCACCGACCCTCGCCGGGATCACGTGGTCACGCGAGGCGCGGCGGACACCCTGTGGACAACCATCGCGCCGTCGGCTGGCTGTGGACAACGACCCCTGGTGCGCCCATCGTCTGACCGCTGGTGCGCCACTTGTTTCCGGACATGGGACGGCCCCGGTCGGGGGGACAACCGGGGCCGTCGGCGAGCCGAGCTCCGGGGGGGAGAAGCCGGTTCGCCGTTCGCTCGACCCCGAAGGGGAGCGAGTAGTCATATCGTGCTCTACGACCGGACTCCGACGCAAGCCCTTGGTCAGAACTATCGAGAACATTTTCAGCACATCCTCAGGTCCACTGAATCCGAAGGTTTTGCCCAAACTGTTTAACGCTCTACGACCTGCGTGGCGCTGATCGATGACGAGGTCCGTGTCAAGGGAGCGCACGGGCCACCGAGATCCCTCGGCCCCAGCCCGATTCGGCGCGATCGCGACGCTCAGGTGGGCGGGCCCAGGCGCCCCGCCAGCACCGCATCGGCGACCGCCTCGCCCTGGGTGGCCGCCGCGCGCACCGCCTCACAACAGTGCGAGATCCACAGCCCCACACCGACGGCATCCCCTCGGCCGTAGGCGGCGAGCGCCCCGAGGTAGGCCGCTCCCCCACCTGCCGCATGACCGCCTTCGATGACGGCCACCCCGGGCGGATCGAGCCCGCCCGCCCGCACCACGGCCCGGTCCCACGCCCTCGCCACCCCGGCGCTGCCACCCCACCGCTGCCCCAGTCTGACCAGCCGCCCGCAGGGCCCGCTCACGGCCAAGGCGCCTCCCTCCAACCACCGCACCACCCCCGCCACGCCCGCCGGCCACGCCTACGACCTGGCCGCGCCACCCGGCCGGGCGGCCAGGCGGCTGACCGAGGCCACCGGCGGCGAGGCCAAGACCATCCACCGCCTGCTGGAGTTCAAGCCGGGCGAGGGGTTCGGCCGCAACGAGAACAACCCCATCGACGCCGACCTGATCGTCATCGATGAGGCGTCGATGCTCGATCTCATCCTGGCCTATAACCTGCTGAAGGCTATCGACTCGGCCAGCCACCTGCTCCTGGTGGGCGACGTGGATCAACTGCCGTCGGTCGGCGCGGGCGACGTGTTGCGCGACCTGATCGCCTCCGGCGTGGCCGCCGTCATCCGGCTGGAGGACATCTTTCGCCAGGCGGCCGGCTCACTCATCATCCGCAACGCCCACCGCATCAATCAGGGGTTGATGCCGGAGACGGGAAGCGGAGCAGGGGAGCCGGCCTCCGACTTTTACCTGTTCATCAAGGAAGACCCCGCCGAAGTGGCCGACCTGCTGGTGGACGTGGTCGCCCGGCGCACCCCGGTCAAGTTCGGCCTCGACCCGTTCGACGACATCCAGGTATTGGCGCCGATGTACAGCGGGCAGGCGGGCGTGACGCGGCTGAATCAACTGCTGCAAGAGACGCTCAACCCGCCCGGTCGCAAGCCGGAGCGCCGCCTGGGCGGGCGCACTTTTCGGGTCGGCGACAAGGTGATGCAAACGGTCAACAACTACGATAAAAGCGTCTATAATGGGGACATTGGACGGGTGACAGACATCGACGTTATCAAGCAGACGCTGACCGTCAGCATCGACGGCGCGCCGGTGGTCTATGACTTCCTGGAGGCCGATGAGCTAATCCACGCCTATGCCGTCAGCGTCCACAAGTCGCAGGGGTCGGAGTATCCATGTGTCGTCATGCCGGTGGTGGTGCAGCACTATATGATGCTCCAGCGCAATCTGCTCTACACCGCCATCACGCGGGCGCGCAAGCTGGTCATCCTGGTCGGCACGCGCCGGGCCATCCAGATTGCCGTCCGCACCAACCCTGTCGCCCAGCGCCACACAGCGCTCGACTGGCGGCTGAAACAGTGATAGATGAAGAGAATCCACAGATTACACAGATTCCATCTGATAATCTGTGAAATCCGTGTAATCTGTGGACGCTCTCTTACAATCAAGGAGACACCCAATGAGCAAGCTCAACCGCGGCGTCGCCGTGGTCGGCACGGGGATGAGCCACTTCGGCTCCTTTCCGGAGAAGACCACCCGCGACCTGTTCGTCGAAGCGTTCCAGGACATGCGCGCCTCGGTCGACCGTGGCCTGGACCCCAACGACATCGAAGCGATCTACATCGGCAACTATAGCAGCGACCTGTTCGAGGGGCAGGGCCACACCGCGCCGATCATGGCCGACTGGGTGGGCCTGGCCCCGCGGCCGGCGACGCGCGTCGAGGACGCCTGTGCCAGCGGCGGCGTGGCCCTGCGCCAGGGGATTCTGGCCGTCGCCTCCGGCCTCTACGACGTGGTGCTGGTCGGCGGCATCGAGAAGATGAGCAACCTGCCCATCAGCGGCGTCACCGACGCGCTGGCCACGGCCGGCGACGTGTCGTTCGAGATTCCGGCCGGCTTCACCTTCCCCGGCTTCTACGCCGCCATGGCTACGGCCTACATG
>CALLZA010000335.1 GCA_937858165.1 uncultured Ardenticatenia bacterium | reverse complement strand
CCTTCTGTGTTCGTGTTCATATAGTTTTCTTCGCTGTTGTTGTGCTATGGATTCTTGGTGCTCGCTCTGCTTGCTGGTATGTACAGTACGCTGTCTATGAGCTCTGTGCGTTGTCGCTGTTTTTTTTTTTTTTAATGATACGGCGACCACCGAGATCTACACTAGATCGCTCGTCGGCAGCGTCAGATGTGTATAAGAGACAGGCTGACGGTCGACCCCGGCGGGCAGCCGCGCATCCTGGGCACGGCCACGCGCAACACCTGTTCCGCGCCGGCCGAGGCGGGCGGCGTCACCTACAGGGTGGTCGCCCCCGGTCCCGGTTGCGCCACCGTTGGCGACGGCCAGGCCCTCTGCGCCTCGCCCAACGGCGACTACCAGGTGCTGATGGGCCGGCCGGAGGGCGGGACGCGCAACGTGACGCTCATCTCCCCGGCCAACCCCAACGGCGACTTCATCTTCAATCGGGCCGTCGATCCGTCGGAGGGCATCCTCTGGGCGCCCAACGGCAACTCCTTCCTGATCGTCGTCGGCGATGAGGTCGTCCAGGTCTTCATCGACCGCAGCTTCCGCACGGTCGTCAGCAGTGTGCCCGCCGTCTGCCCGCGCTGGTCGGCCGGGCCTTAGCGCCGGGGTGGGCCGCTGATAAGCTTTTTTGAGCCGGGAGAGTCAGCCCAATCGGTCTCAACTCTGTGCCCCTCTTTCTGGTTGCGATTGCCCTGGGCAATCAACGCATCGGCGTGAATCTGCGCGCTGTTTCCTATATACTTCCGTCTTCAACGCAATCTGCGGGAGACAACCATGACCAACCCAATCACCATCGAACGCATCGCCGACCACGTCGGCGAGCGCGTCACCATTCGCGGCTGGCTCTATGACCTGACGCCCAAGGGCAAGCTGCTGTTCCTGCGCCTGCGCGACGGCACGGGCCTGACCCAGGGCGTTGTCTACCGGCCGAACGTGGGCGACGAGCTGTTCGAGCGGCTGGCCCACCTGGGGCAGGAGTCGTCGCTCATCGTCAGCGGCACGGTGAAGGCCAATCCCCGCGCCCCCGGCGTGCCCCAGGGGTATGAGATCGACGTCGACGCGGCCGAAGTGCTGCAAGACGCCGTCGGCTACCCTATCACGCCCAAGGAGCACGGCGTCGAGTTCCTGATGGACAACCGCCACCTTTGGTTGCGCAGCAGCCGGCAGTGGGCGGTCATGCGCGTGCGGGCGACGATCAAGCGGGCCATCATCGACTTTCTGGACAACAACGGCTTCCTCAATATCGACACGCCCATCATCACCCCCAGCGCCGCCGAGGGCACCAGCACCCTGTTCGAGGTCGGCTACTTCGGCGAGAAGGCGTATCTGGCCCAGACCGGCCAACTCTATAACGAGGCCAACATCATGGCCTTCGGCAAGGTCTACTGCTTCGGCCCCACCTTCCGCGCCGAGAAGAGCAAGACCCGCCGCCACCTGGCCGAGTTCTGGATGGTCGAGCCGGAGATCGCCTTCTGCGACCTGGAACAGCTCATGGCGCTGGAGGAGGCGTTTGTCAGCTACGTGATTGGCCGCACTTTGGAAGAGCGGGCCAACGAACTGGCCCTGCTGGAGCGCGACGTGACGGCGCTGCGCAACGTGGTCGCGCCGTTCCCGCGCATCAGCTACGACGAGGCGGTGCAGCGCATTCACGCCATCCGCGAGGCGACCCACGACCCGGAGTTAAAGGAGCAGTTGGCCATCGAGTGGGGCGACGACTTCGGCTCGCCGCATGAGACGGAGCTGACCAAGCAGTTCGATCGCCCCGTGTTCGTCTACGGCTATCCGACGGCGGTCAAGGCGTTCTACATGGAGCCGTGGCCTGGCCGGCCGGAGGTGTGCAAGAGCGTCGACCTGCTGGCCCCGGAGGGGTACGGCGAGATCATCGGCGGCAGCGAGCGCATGAGTGACCCCGAGGTGCTGCTGGCGGCCATTCGCCGACACGAACTGCCCGAAGCCAACTACCAGTGGTACATCGACC
>CALLZA010000334.1 GCA_937858165.1 uncultured Ardenticatenia bacterium | reverse complement strand
GCGCATACCGACGCAAGCCCCAACGGGGTCAACGCCGTGTTGCAACGCTTGGACGGCGACCTTGGAGCGTTGGCCCGCCTCGCGGGCGATGCTCTTGATCTCCACCTGGCCGTTGTAGATTTCCGGCACTTCGAGTTCCAGCAGGCGGCGCAGCAGGTTGCGGTGGTTGCGGCTGACGACGATCTGCGGGCCGCGGCTGGTGCGGCGCACTTCCAGGACGTAGACGCGAATCTTGTCGTGGGCGCGGTAGCGTTCGCCCTGCACCTGCTGGCTCTTGGGCAGCATGGCTTCGGTGCGGCCCAGGCCAATGGTGATGTGCTGGCCGCTGATGCTCTGCACCGTGCCGTTGACCAGCTCGCCCTCACGGCCGCTGAAGTCCTCGAACAGATGCTCGCGCTCGGCTTCGCGCACGCGCTGGAGCAAGACCTGCTTGGCCGTCTGGGCGGCGATGCGGCCGAAGCTCTCCGTCGTGCTGTCAACCATGACCACATCGCCCAGTTCGGCAGTGGTGTGGCCTTCATTGCGGGCGACGGTCAGCGTCACCTCCGTCCGGTGATCGAGCACATCGTCAACGACCTCTTTCTCGGTGAAGATGGTCGGCTCGCCGGTGCGCGGGTCGATCTCGACCGTGACGCTCTGGTTGCTGCTCAGGTTGGCGTCGCGCCGGTAGGCGGAAACGAGGGCGGTCTTCAATGCTTCGAAGACGTCCTCTTTGGGCAGACCCCGTGACTCACAGATTTCATTGAAAGCCAGGATAAATTCGCTTTTCATGGAACTCGTTTCAAACCTATTCAGTTTTTGTCCGCGATACGTCGACCGCAGCCCTCAGCGTTCAAGAAACAAAAAAAGTGGGGGTGCCCACTTTTTCCATCGCTCGCCGCCCGCAGACTGTAGTGAGGGAAGTATAGCACGATCGTCGCCAGGTGGCAAGGGCGCAGGAAGAAGGTGCAACGCACTCAAGAAAGTGCGATGCACCTTCTTCCTGCGCCCAGCTTAGGCCAAAAGTCCAGAAAGTGCGACGCACCCCAGAAGGTGCGACGCACTGATCAGGCCAGCAGCTCGTCCAGGTCGGCGGCCACGGCCGCCAGCGACGGGTAGCGACGGTAGGCGCAGCCAAAAGACGCGTCGCGGGTCAGGTCAGTGGGCACAGCCGCCACGCGCATCCCGGCCGCGGCGGCGGCGGCGCAACCGGCGGCCGAATCCTCCAGCGCCAGACAGGCCGCCGGCGCAACGCCCAATCGCGTCGCGGCCAGTTGGAAGATGTCGGGCGCGGGCTTGCCGTGGGCCACTTCGTCGCCGGCGGCCAGCACGCGGTAGCGGCCAATTACCCCTAGCTTGGCCAGGACGATCTCGGCCACAGCGCGCGGCGTCGACGTGGCCACGGCCCAGGGCAGGCCGCGGGCGTCGATGGCGGCGAGTAGCGCCCACAGACCGGGCATGACCGGCACACCGTCGCGCAGGCTGTCGCGGAACACGGTTGTCTTGCGCGCTACCAGCCCGTCGGGGGGCAGCGGCCGGGGCAACACGTCCAACACCAAGCGGGGGGGGCGCACGGTAGGGGGGGCGCAGACGG
>CALLZA010000333.1 GCA_937858165.1 uncultured Ardenticatenia bacterium | reverse complement strand
GTCCAGCGTCTTCTCGATGTGGGCGACAGCACCCGTCTCTTCGACGAACTTGTTCATTTGCGACCACGCGCCCAGCCATTCGTCTAGGGTGGCGTCGTCCAGAGGTGCGGCAGCCAGCTGATCGTAGCGCGCCTGGAACGCTTCCCAGTGAGTCGTATCGAGGGCGAAAGGCGGGTTCGGAATGGGGAATAGTGACATTTGGCAGTTCTCCAACTGTTGGCCCATGGTTGGCCGGGATGCAGACAGCCGATTCTATCAGGAAAACAGCGTGACGCACTTGTGCCACAAAAAAAGCTCTTGCGGGCGCAAGAGCTTTTTAGCTATTTAGAGGCGACGACCGGATTTGAACCGGTGATGGGGGTTTTGCAGACCCCTGCCTTACCACTTGGCTACGTCGCCATAACAAGACGGCAGGCCCTGCGGCCTGCCGTTTCGTCTGAGCGGGCGACGGGATTCGAACCCGTGGCCTTCTCCTTGGCAAGGAGACGTTCTACCACTGAACCACGCCCGCATTCATTACGATCTTACTGACCGGAACCGATGCCAGGACCCAGACTCGAACTGGGGACACCCTCATTTTCAGTGAGGTGCTCTACCAACTGAGCTATCCCGGCCAGTGGGAAGTGCCTGTGCTGTTAATGGTAATTGGATTCTATCGAATTGGCGGCGGGCTGTCAAGTTAAATGAGCATCTTCCTCAGCCGCCCCAATTGACAACCGCCCTCCGCTGAGTGAAAATCAGCGGTGGGAGTGGTTGTGTCCCGGTGGATGCTGCGGTCTTCAAAACCGTTGGCCGGTCGCGCACAGCGAGCGGCGGTGGGTTCGACTCCCATCCACTCCCGCCTTCCTTCCGATCCCCTCCCTCCGGGAGGGCACTACTGTTGAAGAGCCCCTCCCAAAGGAGGAGGGGATGGGTCAGCGGTTGTTGATAATCAGGGAGTAGGTGGCTGCCTGGAGTGTGTCCGGCGCGGTGGCGGCGACGATAAGCAGTGGCCGACGCCCACCGGGGGCTACGTCCACGGCAAACTGCGCCCGCCCGTCGGCCGCCACCGGCAACACCTGGACAATCGGCTGCTCGTCCTCGTCAAACGTCACCAGTTGCAGATGCCAGCGTTGCGGCAGCGCAGCCGTGGCCCGTACAAACCCCTCGGCCGTCCAGCCCGTGTCGAGTGTCTCGGCGTCGTCGCGGAAGCCGATGGCCTCGATGGCGATGTCGTCCAGCGCCAGCCCGGAATAGGTCAGAATGGGATCGGTGACGTACTCGAAGCGCAGCAAGATCTCCTGCCCGGCGAAGGGTGTCAGGTCAACCGTCTCGTCCAGCCAGGCGCGCGTCCGTCCGCTATAGAAGCGCTCAGCCAGGGCGCTAGCGGACGGGTCATCGCCGGGATCAAGCCCCTGCATCTGCTCGCCCACCAGCGGCTGCCACACCTGCCCGCCGTCGGTCGAGGCGGACACGTAGGCAAAGTCGTAGCCCAACTCGATGTCGGCAAAGACGCGATAGGTCAGCGTCGCCGCGTCCACGCCGCGCAGATCGACGACGCGGGTCAGGCGCGGGTTGCTGTCGTTAGCCCGCTGAGCGGCCCAGAGCGTGTCGCCCGACGGTGCGTCGACGCCCAGCAGCGAGACAGTCGGCGCGCCGGCAAAGTCGATCTGGAAGGAAGCGCTGTCCGGCAATTCGTAATAGTCGGCGGCATACTGCTCTACTGTCGTCTCGAACGTCGCCGGTACGTTATCGATGGCCGTCGCCGTCACTGGCCCCAACTCCGGCCCGTTCCAGCGGTAGCGCTCCGGCGCATCGGGGGTGTCGTGGACGGCCATGCTCACCAGCCAGTCGAGCCACAGCCCTTCGCCCGTCACCTCCAGCCCCTCGGCCGCAGCGATCACATCGAGCGCGGCCAGCCCCGCCGCCGGGCTGGCGGTGAAGGCGCGGTACAGCTCCGGCCCCAGGCGGTCGTAGAAGAAGCGATTGACCAGATACCCTTGCCCATAGTGGGAAATGGGGTTCTCGTCGCTCCAACTATTGAGTTGCTGGTCCGGGTCTTGCAGGAAGAAGCTGCCGCGCCCCTGGGGGCTGGTGGAGAAGCCGACGAGGTCCTGGGCCAGGGTGGCCGCGCCCTCGATGAACCAATCCTCGTCGCTCATGTCGTAGCCCGCGCCGAGCATGTGGCGCAACTCGTGGGCCAGCACATCGAGGTAGCGGTTGGTGCCGTACTGGTCGGCATTCATGACGAACATGGTGCGCTCGTTCGACTGCGGCTCAACGGCGCGCGGCAGCAGGTCGCCGGCGTTGAAGTAGCCGGCCAGCGAGCAACTGTTCGGGTTCACGCACAGTGCCGCCGGCGAGGCATGGACGATGTGGGCGCGCCCGCCCGGCGGCTCGGTCGCGCCGAAGTAGGCATAGAGCGTGTCATAGATGTCATCGAAGGCGGCCGTCACCTCGGCCAACTCGCCGGTGTCAGGCTGGGCCACGTCGGCAGCCTGGTCAAACCAGTAGTAGGCGTTGTCGCCGATGCTCAACAGCCGGGCCGAAATCTGGCTCACGGTGTTGTCATCGATGTTGCCGATGGTGAAGGTCGCCACGTCGCCCAGTTGGGGCGTGTCGGGTGGGGGCGGCGTGGCCACGATTGGCGACAGGCCACGGTAGGCGACGGCCAGACGGAAGGGGTCGGCCGCCGGCGGCTGCGTCTCGGCCAACTCCTGGGCCACAGCGGCACGGACTTCGTCCAGCGAGGGGGCAGCCGTCGGCGAGGGAGCGGCTGGCGGCGCGGCCGTGGGCACAAACGCCGTCGTCTCAGCGGGTGGGGCAGTGGCGGCAGAGGTAGCCGTGGGAGTAGGCGTGGTCACGACCGGCGTCAGGGTGGCCACCACAACCACGCCGGCGGGGGTCAGCGAATCCGTGGCCGCAAACGGCCGGCCGCGGCAGGCCGTCAACAACATCACCAGTAATAAGAGGGCAAGAAAGCGTAGGCGCATGGGCGTGATTCTACTCCGTCACCCACCGTCGCAAAGCCATTTCCCGCGCCGCGGCACGACCTATCAGCCGACTCTCAGCCGCTCGGCTCGTGGCCTCATGGAGTGCCCATCCTCAGGTGCGCCCGCTACCGGCTGCGTCCGCATTCTCAGATGCGGACGCCGCGCTTCGCCACTCGCCACTCGCCACCCCTACCGGGTACAATCACCCCATGCTCTCCCTCGACCAACAAAACACCTGGCGCGAGGTCTACGCCGCGTCGCACCCCGGCTGGCGGCCGGCCACGGAGCGCTTCGCCGCCCACGTGCGGGACGCGCTCGGCCCGAGGGCGCGCCTGCTCGATCTGGGCTGCGGTCGGGGCGGGCTGGTGGAGCAGCTCGACTTTCCCCCGGCGCGCATCGTCGGCATCGACCCCGACTTTGACTCGCTGAGCCAACACCGCTTGCCGCGCCTGCCCCGCGCCGCGGCCCTCAGCGGCCGGCTGCCGCTAGCCCCGGCCACCTTCGATGTTGTCGCCGCCAGTTGGCTGCTGGAGCACCTGCCCGACCCGGCAACCACGTTCGCGGAGATTGGCCGCGTCCTGTGCCCCGGCGGCGTCTTCGTCTTCATCACGCCCAACGCTCGTCACCCGCTGGCCTGGGCCAACCGCGTCGCCGGGCGGCTGGGCCGGGCACAGGGGCGGCTGGTCGACCGGCTCTATGGTCGGAGTGAGGCCGACACTTTCCCGACCACTTACCGGGCCAACTCGGCCGCCGCCCTGGCCGGGTTGTGCGCCGCCGCTGGCCTGTCGCTGGCGACGCTGGAGTTCGTGGCTGACCCGACCTACCTGGCTTTCTCGCGGCCGATGTTCCGGGCAATGGCCGCGGTCGAGGATCGGCTGCCGGCCGATCGGCACATCCATCTGGTCGGCATCGCCCGCCGCCCCAACGGGCCAGAAGACCGATGACAGCCGCCACGCGATCGCCTACAATAGGCCCGATGGACGCCCTTTCGCCCCTGCACCGCGCCTACTACGCCTACCTTAGCCGCATGTACGCTCTGGCCCACGGGTTGAACCGGCGCTCGTTGCTGGGCATCCGGCTCGGCGCCCTGGTCCGCTGGCTGCCCATTGTGGCCCTGTTCGTAGGTTGGGTCATGGCGTGGCCGTCGGGGATGATGGTCGCCATCCTGCTCATTACCCTGTGGGGCAACTACTCGCTCTGGCGGGCCAAGCGCGACAACTACAATCGCTTTGTGCCCAACCGGGCTGTCGGCGACAGCGCGCCCGAACCGGCGACCTTGCCGCCCAACGAACGGCTGACCATTTTGGCCACGGGCCTGTTCAGCGTCAGCGGCCGCGAGAGCCGCTTGCTGCTGCGCCCGGCTAAGTATTGGCGCGTGCCCCTGGGTGACCACGTTGTCATGGCTGAAGAGGAGCCGGGCAAGTTCCTCTACCAGTTTTTCGACGCTCGCAGCCTGCAAGAGCTGCGCGAGGGACTGCTGCTGTTTGGGCCACACCCCAGGGCTACGTTGGCCGTCAGCTTTCTGGCCCGCTGGGGGCCGGAGTTCACGCGCTTCGGCCAGCAGCACGAGAGCGGCCACGACGATCTGCCGCCGCCGCGCCGGGTGACGGTCTACCTGTCGGCCGAAGATGACGCCGTCCGCCGCCTCGTGCGCGACACCATCGTCAGCGACGCCAGAATGGCCCGCAGATGACGCTACCAGGAGCGCCCATCTTCGCCGATAAGCATTCTCTGATCAGCGAAAAGCAGCTACATAAGTGTCATCAGTGTGCTACTGTTTCTATTATGCGATTGCTCTGAGATTCGCCGCGGGCTGTTTTGCGGGCTATAGTTAGCGAGCCATGAACGAAACCGAAGCGCTTCTCGTTGTTGAACGTGGGCCGGTCTCCAGCCTGCGCTTTGCTCTCCAACAAGACCAGGTGACCATTGGCCGCAGCGCCGGCAATGAACTTGTCCTGGCCGACGCAGAAGTCTCACGCCGTCACGCGCGTGTCCTGCGCCGGGCCGATGGCTATGCCGTGGAGGACATCGGCAGCACGAACGGCACGTTTGTCAACGGCCAGCGCATCAGCCATCTGACGCTGCTCCAGGACGGCGACACCATCGACCTGGGCGACACGGTGCGCTTGCGCTTTGTCTCGTCGCCGGTCGCGCCACTCGCGCCGCCGGAACCACCCATTGCTATCTCCGAGAGGCCGACCGAGATGCTGGCCCCCCCGCCGGGCTACGATGCCCAGCCGCGGCCGGCCGCGCCCCCCCGCCCGGCCGCGGCCCCCGCGCCGGTCATGGCCGCGCCACCGCCAGTCGCCGCGCCGCCCTATTCGCCCCCACCGGCCGCTCCCGCCACCTATCCGCCGCCGCTCTACAACGAGCCGCCGCGCCGCGGCCGCGCTCTGCTCATTGGCTGCGGCTTGTTGGTGGCGCTGTTGCTGGTCTGCGCCGGGACGTTTCTTATTCTCGACGCCTATGACCAGGGGCGGCTGCTTTACTGTGGCCCCGCCCAATCACTTTTCGAGACGATCCTCGGCTCCCTGGGTTTAGCGTCCCCCTGCCCGTAAGGCATGGACGGCCACGCTTCGTCCCCCACGCCCATTGCGGTAGGACTCCCGATGACCAACCCCCATCTGCGGGCGCTCGACTTCCAACCCATTCACCACCAAGGCGAGCCGATGTGGCTGCTGCGCGACCCGTGGCAGCTTGGCGAGCGCCAGCTCATCTTCCCCCAGGCGCTGGCCCAGATGCTGCCCTTTTGCGACGGCACGCGCAGCCCACGTCAGATTCAGGCCGCGCTAAGCGAGCGGTTGGGCGCACCGGTGCCGTTCGACGTCATCAGTGAGGCGCTGGCCCAACTGGACGCGGCGTTCCTGCTGGTCAACGAGCGCTCCGAGGGACGTCGCCGGGCGCTGCTTTCCGACTACCGCGCCCAGCCCTTCCGCCCGCCCGCTCTGGCCGACCTTAGCTACCCGGCCGCGCCGGAGGCTCTCAGCGCCCTCTTCCATGGCTATGGCAGCGGCGACGAACCAATGCGGGAGGCGTGGCAAGGCCGCGGCGTTGTCTCACCCCACATCGACTATCAGCGCGGCGGCCCCGTCTACGCCCGCGTCTGGCGGCGGGCCGCGCCGGCAGTCCTGGCCGCCGACCTGGTGCTCATCTTCGGCACCGACCACAACGGCGGGCGGGGCAGCGTCACCCTGACGCCGCTGCCCTACGCCACACCCTACGGCGTCCTGCCGACTGACGCCGCGCTGATCGACCGTCTGGCCGCGGCGCTGGGGCCGGAAGCAGCCTTCGCCGAGGAGTTGAACCACCGCCAGGAGCACTCGATCGAGTTGTCGGCCGTCTGGCTCCACCACGTCTTCCACACCGCCGGCGTCGCCCCCTGCCCAATGGTGCCCATTCTCGTCGGCTCGTTCCACCACTTCGTCACCGGCAGGGGCCACCCCAGCGGCGACGCGCGTCTCGGCCGCTTTCTGGACACGTTGCGGCGCGAGACGACCGGGCGGCGCGTCCTGGCTGTCGGCTCGGTCGATCTGGCCCACGTCGGCCCGGCCTTTGGCGATGCATTCGGCATGGATGCGGCGCGGCGGCAGCGCCTGCGGGGCGAAGATGAGGCGCTGATGGCCTCAGTCATGGCCGGCGACGCGGCCGTCTTCTATGACCGCATCGCCGCCGTGGAAGACCGCAATCGCATCTGCGGCTTTTCGCCCCTCTACCTGATGCTGAGCTACCTCGGCCCAACCACCGGGCAGCGGGCGGCCTACGACCACTGCCCGGCCGACGCGGCCGACACTTCTCTCGTCTCTATTTGTGGCTTGCTGCTCGACTGATCCCTCGCCCAAGTCCACATCAAGAGATGGCACGCAGATGACGCTGATTCGGCTGATTTTCGCTGATGAGACTGCTTTTTCTGGTCAGCGTCATCTGCGTGCTACTCTTTCTGCTTGCTCTTCCCCTGACGCCAGAGAAGGTAGTCATTCACGCCTACTTGCCCCGGCTAAATGACGCCTGGATCAAGTTATGTAAAAACATCCGCTTGCGTTTCTAGTACTATTGACTTACCCAATTTACTGTTGTATTGTTGCAATATGTTGTAATATCCCGCATGACAGCAACAGCATTGGGCTGGGCGATTCTCTGGGAAGAAGAAGCGCCTCTTGTCAGCGGAGATGGCTATGAGTAAAGAGACCTTATTGGAAAGCTATGCCGATGTCGATCAAGTCAGCAAACGGTTAGGGATTCATCCGGAGTCGGTGCGTCGCCTCATACGCGACGGCAAGCTGCCTGCCATTAAGTTCGGCAACAAGTGGCTGGTTGAGAAATCAGTCCTGGAGCAATTCGCTAGTGGCTACGACGGTCGCCCGGGCAACAAAGCGACCCTTTTCTAACCGCACTGGCTATCTCGGCGTCAACATTGCACTCTTTACTCACCATGATTGAGGAAGGGGATAAAAGAGGATGCAACGAAACACGAATACGGATAGCGCCGCCAGCATCCGTGTTGTCGGTGTCGGAGGTGCGGGCAATAACGCGGTTAATCGCATGATCGCCGAGGGCGTGCGAGGTGTAGACTTCGTCGCCCTCAACACAGATAACCAGGCGCTCGCTCTATCCAATGCGCCGATTCGGGTGCGCATCGGCGACAAGCTGACGCGCGGCCTGGGAGCAGGTGGTTACTCTGATCAGGGCGAGAAAGCGGCCGCTGAGTCGATAGACGAGATTCAGTCGGTGCTGCAAGGGGCCGACATGGTCTTCGTCACCGCCGGTATGGGCGGCGGCACAGGCACCGGCGCCGCGCCGGTCGTAGCCCGCGTGGCCCGCGAGATGGGCGCGCTGACCATCGGCGTCGTGACCCGCCCGTTCCACTTCGAGGGCAGCCGGCGGGCGCAATCGGCCGACCGCGGCATCCAGGAGCTTCAGGAACACGTCGACACCCTGATCGTGATTCCCAATGACCGGCTGCTGGAAGTCACTGACAAGCGCATGTCGTTGCAGGAGTCGTTCCAACTGGCCGACGACGTGCTACGGCAGGGAATCCAGGGCATCACCGAGTTGATCACCGTCCCCGGCCTCATCAACCTTGACTTTGCCGACGTAAAGACGATCATGACCCAGGGTGGCGCGGCGTTGATGGCTGTTGGCCGCGGCACGGGCGAAGATCGGGCGCGCATCGCCGCCGAGCAGGCCATCAGCTCGCGTCTTCTGGACGTGACCATCGACGGCGCGCAAGGCGTCCTGTTCAACATCACCGGCGGCACGACGCTCAGCCTCTACGAGGTCAACCAGGCCGCCGAAGTGATCCGCGAGACGACCCACCCCGATGCCAACGTCATCTTCGGCGCGGTCATCGATGAGGAGATGGGCGACGAGGTGCGCATCACCGTCATCGCCACGCGCTTCGACCAGACGCAACTGCTGTCTCTTATACACATCTCCGAGCCCACGAGACCGTACTAGATCTCGTATGCCGTCTTCTGCTTGAAAAAACAAAAACAATCGTTGAGTCCGCTCGAGTCATACACTGTCGCTTCAATGCGTCGACAGAACAGTCAACACTTCCAGCCCATTCGCTACCTGATTGCGCCATTGTGCTGGACTGCCTGACTGTAA
>CALLZA010000332.1 GCA_937858165.1 uncultured Ardenticatenia bacterium | reverse complement strand
TGTCGTGTCTAGCTTGTCTCTTCTTGTGTAGTCTGTGTTAACGTGTGTTGTTCGCATGTGAGTCTGTAGATTGATTGTTTTTTTTTTCAAGCAGAAGACGGCATACGATAGCTAGTACGGTCTCGTGGGCTCGGAGATGTGTATAAGAGACAGCGGTGGTCGTCATCCTCCACGGTACGCACCCCGGCTGCCCGGTGGACGACGCCGGCGTCGACCGCTGGCCGTGCGACCCTGAAGTCGAGCAGCGTAACTACGCCGGGTTCGAGTACCTGGTGCGCGCGCTGGCCGCCCGCGGCTACGTGGCCCTGGCCCCCAACATCAACGCCGAGAACACCTTCGGCTTCGGCGAGCCGATCCCCGGCGTGCGCCTGTGGCAGTTGCTCGACCAGCAGCTCATCGCCCTGGCGACGGCAGCGCGAGGCGGCGACAACGCCTTCGGCGTCGAATTGGACGGCGTGGCCGACCTGAGCCGGCTGGCGCTGATGGGCCACTCGCGCGGCGGCGAAATGGCCAACTACCTGACGCGCAAATATGGCCTCGACATCCCGTCGGGCGTGGGGACGGCGCACGGCTACGGCCCCGTGGCCGGGCTGCTGCTCGTTGCCCCGCCGCGCATTGTACAGGACAGCGTTGGCAGCAACGTGCCGTTGGCTGTCATACTGCCTGCCTGTGATGGCGACGTCATTGGCCAGGACGGCCAGGACTTCTACGAGGCGGTGCGCTTCCAGATCGAGCACTCCTGGGCGACGACGGTGCTACTGGACGGAGCCAACCACAACGGGTTCAACACCATTCTAGGCGGAGACATGATCACCCATACCGGTCGCCCGGGCTGCTCCCCCTTGCTGGCAACCGCCGAGCAGCAGCGGTTCCTGGTGGAATATGCCGCCGACTTCCTGATCGCCCTGTTCGGTAGCGAAAGCGAGGCGGCGGCAGCGATGGCGCGGCTGGGCTTCGACATCACGCAGCCGGCGCCGGCGGAGCTTTACGGCCGCCCGGCGCGCATCACTAGCCTGCCGACCTCGGCTAACCGGCAGCGGCTGTTCGGCCCGCTCGATGAGGCGGAGTTGATGACCAACGCCCTCGGTGGGGGTACTGTGGCCGAAGGGGCGACGCTGTTCTTCTGCCCACCGGGCTACACCGTCGAGGCGGAGTTTGCCGCCTGTCGTCGGCCGAACTTCACCAACCCCGCCAACCCGGCGATGGCGATCGTCAGTTGGAGCGGCCCGGCCGAAGTGCGCTTCCAGCCGCTGCCCGGCCAGTGGGCAGCGAGCGACTATACGGCGCTGACGCTGCGCGTCGCGCTCGATCCGCTGTCGGAACTCAACGCGGTCGGCGCGGCCCAAAGCTTCAGCGTGCGGCTGACCGACGGCAGCGGCGCGACGGCGTCGGTCGTAGTCGGCCCCGAAGAGCCGGCGCTCCAATACATCACCGGTGACTTCACAGAGGATGAGTCGTTTCCGCCCGGCCTGCTGGATGCAGTTGTCCACATGACGGCCGTGCGCGTCCCGGTAGCGTCCTTCTCCGGGATTGACCTGAGCGACATTGACGAGGTGGCCCTGGTCTTCGACCAGACACCGAGCGGAACGCTGTTTGTGGCCGATTTGGAGCTGGTAGGGCCGTAACGGCATCCTTTTAGCCGAGACGAGCGAGAGGTATGGAATGGGGGCGGCTGGGCTGATCTAGCAAGCCGCGCCCGGCCCGCTGCTATAGCGACCGGGCAAACGGCCACAGGCCGCTCTTACGGCTGGTTGGAGCGACGCGGCTACGCTCGCATCATCGCCGCCACGCTTGCGATCTGCTTGAGGTGCGGCCGCTCGTGGCTCGCCAGCCAGTCGGCGTAGCTAAATACAGTGCGCCGCAGCGTCTTGCCCGCGCCCTTCACCGTTGCCCCGCGTGACCACGCTGTGGGCGGCAGCGGCTCCAGCACGCCCAGCAGCGCTGCCCGTTGTGTGGTGAAGGCGTCCAGCGACGACCTGAATTCGAGGTCGAGGTAGTCGGTCTGCGCCATCCAGGTCCTGGGGTTGACGGCGCGAAAGGTCGGTTCGTCCTGGGCCAGAATCGTGGCGATGCAGCCACCCCAGACGTCGGCACAGGCGCGCAGATGGGCCAGCACGTCGTTGGCCGACCACTGTTCGGGGGCCGGGGCGGCGCGCAGCTGGGTGGCGTTGAGATCGGCCGTGGCCGCGACAATATGCGATGGGGCGGCGGCGAGGAGGGTGAGTAGTTGGGGAATGGGGTAGGGGGTGGCAACCATGGCTGACTTGGGGTTGGTGGCGCGATTCTCCAGAATTGCGCTACACGCGCAGGGCGCGGTCGAGCCAGTCGATGGCCCGCCCGTCGCGGATCATGTCCGGGGTGACGCGGATGAGCGTCCAGCCGTAGAGCGCGGCCTCATTGTACTTCTCGCAGTCCTGCTCGAAGCGTTCGGGGTGGGCATGGCCCTTGCTGCGGCCGGTGTCGGTCTGCATCCAGATGCCGCCCTCGATCTCGCAGGCCACCAGCAGCCCATCGCTGCGCCAGCAGAAGTCGAAGCGCCAGTTGCGGTTGGCGTGGAAGACGTACTCGGGGATCGGCTCAGGTAGGCCGGCCAGGCGAATTTGCTCCAGCAGCACAGTGTTCCAGTTGACGCGCGCCCGGCCGGAGGCGGCGCTGTCGGACCCGCGGGCGGCCGAACGGGGGCGGGGCGGGCGGGCTTTCATGGACACAAGATAGCACATACGTTCTATTGAGGCAAGCGGTAACAAGCTACTGGAGGAGTTCACGCAAAGGACGCGCCGGGCGCTCTTTGGGTGAACTCTTCTTCCTATCTGCGCCGGCTCAGGGCGTTATGTGCAGGTGGCTAAGGAACTGCCGCGTCCGCTCGTCGCGCGGGGCGGCAAAAAACTGGTCGGGCGGGGCGATCTCGACGAAGCGCCCCTCGTCCATGTAGATGATGCGGTCGGCAAAGCGACGGGCGAAGCTCATCTCGTGCGTCACAGTGACCATTGTCATACCCTCTTCGACAAGGCGCTGCATGACGGCCAGTACTTCGCCGACAAGCTCCGGGTCGAGGGCCGACGTCGGCTCGTCGAAGAGCATGACCTGCGGCTGCATGGTCATGGCCCGGGCGATGGCGACGCGCTGCTGCTGGCCGCCGGAGAGGCGCGACGGGTACGCGTCGGCCTTGTTCCCCAATCCGACCTTGGTCAGGTTGTGCATGCCCAGGGCTACAGCCGAGACGCGATCCATCTTCTTGACGGTGATCGGCCCCTCGATAACGTTCTCCAGGGCCGTCATGTGGGCGAAGAGGTTGAACGACTGGAAGACCATACCCGTCTTCAGCCGCAGGCCGTGAACCTGCTTGCGCCAGGCGCGGCCGGCCCCGCCGCACTCGATGCGCACGCCGTCGATCTCCACCACGCCGAAGTCGGGCGTCTCCAGGAAGTTGAGGCAGCGCAACAGAGTGCTCTTGCCGGAGCCGCTGCGGCCGATGATGCACACCACTTCGCGCGGCGCGACCTCGAAGCTGAGGTCGCGCAGGACGTGGAGGTTGTCGAAGTACTTGTCGAGGTGGCTGACCTGGATGATGGGGGGCATGGTGGGGTTAGGGTTAGAGAGTGTTCGAGAGGTGCGACGCACTTTCTTGAGTGCGTCGCACCCGGGTTAGCCGATTGTCCTCTCGCCGCGGGCGACGCGCGCCTCCAGCCGATCCTGGAAGGCGGAGAAGATGATGGTAATGATCCAGTAGAAGACGGCGGCAATGAGCAGCGCCTCCAGGCTGCGGAAGTTGGCCCGGCCGACCTTCTGCGCCCGCCACAGCAGCTCCCAGACAAAGCCGGTTGTGGCCACTAGCGAGGTATCCTTGAGCATGGCGATGAACTGGTTGCCCAGCGGTGGGATGGTCAGCCGCAGCGCCTGCGGCAGCACGACGCGGCGCATGATCTGGCCCTGGGTCATGCCCAGCGCCAGGGCCGCCTCGCGCTGGCCGACGCCGACGGACTGGATGCCGGCGCGGACGATCTCGGTGTTATACGCGCCGTAGTTGATGCCCAAGGCCAGCACCCCGGCTGTCAGCCCGGACAGGATGATGCCCAGTTGGGGCAGGGCCAGGAAGAAGAAGAAGATTTGCAACAGCAGGGGCGTGCCGCGAATGAGCGAGACGTAGAACGTGGCCAGGGCGTAGGCCGGCGGTGACTTCGACAGCCGGCCCAGCGCCCCGGCGATGGCCAGCACGACCGACAGGGCGATGGCCAGAATCGACAGCAGGATGGTCAACCAGACGCCCTGGAAGATGAACGGAGCGTAGGAACGGATGAACGCCCAGTCGAGGCGAATCGTCCGCAGCGGAATGCCACTGTCGCGCAGATCGATGCCGCTGAACAGCAGAGCCAGCAGCAGGAACAGGACGACGTAGGAGACACGCACGCCGACGTTGAAGCGGCGTTCACGGCCGCGCCGCCGCCGGGTCAGCAGCTCGCTCTGACGGCGCAGGCGCTCCGGGTCGGTGCCCGGTGGCGAGGAGTTGGTTGGCCCGGCGGTGGCGCTCATGGTGTCTCCCGGCGGCCTTACTGCGCCGACGGCGCGGCGGTCAGGTCGGCGGCAAACCACTTCATCGACAGTTCGCGCAGCGTGCCGTCGTCGTGCATGGCCTGGATGATTTCGCCCACGCGCTGGACGGCCGAGGTGTTGTCCAGTTCGCTACGCTTGTCGAAGGCCACGGCCAGGTTCTCGGAGAAGACGGGCGATCCAACGCGATGGATGGGCAGGCCGCCGTCGATGGCCGCCTGGACGACGGTGTTGGAGGTCAGGAACGCCAGGAACTCCTGTCGCCGGCCTGGATTGACTGGGGGCACTCGGCGTCGGTCGCCAGCGGGACGATGGTGACGCCCGCCGGCGGCTCGGCGAAAAAGCTCTCCGCCGGCAGACCCAGCGCGTCGGCATTACCGCTGAGCCACGTCTCGTAGGTCGTGGAGACGCCGACGCAGACCGCTTGCCCGGCCAGGTCATCGAGCGACTCGATCCCGGAGCCGTCGGCGGCGGCGAACTGGGCCGGGGTGTAGTAGTAGGCGGGGGTGGCGAAGTCGAGTACCTCTTGTCGCGCCGTCGTCACGGTCATGGAGCCGACGCTCATGTCCCACTGACTGCCCCAATTGCCGGCGGTGATGATGTCCCAGTCGGGCGTGACGAACTCGACCTCGACGCCCAGGCGCGCGGCGATCTCGCGGGCCACGTCGACGTCGAAGCCGATGAACTCGCCGCTCTCGTCCAGGAAGCTCTGTGGCTCATAGTTGGGGTCGGTGGAGACGCGAACGACGCCGCGCTCCAGGATGTCGGCCAGCAGTCCGTCGGCGGCCGTCTCCCCGCCGGGGGCGGTCGTGGCCTCGGCGGCTTCCGGCGCGGCCGCGCCGCCACAGGCGACCAGGACCAGAGCAGTCAACAGTAGCAGCAAGACAAACGAAATGCGTTTCATGCCTTTTTCTCCTCGCTATTCAGATGGGATGGGATGGGCAAACGGCGCGGCCGAGGCGGCCACGGTGAGACCGCCCGTGGGGTAGGCGGGGCCTGACAGGACAGACGAATCGGATCGAAAAGGCTCATGCGGCGCTGACAGCTTGGGTCGGGTCGCTGATGAACCGCAATTATCCACAGTGCGGCAGCGAAGGCAATTTTAGAAGTGACAAGCTTTTTTAACTCATCGCTCGTAACTCCTTCCTGAACGCGTTGATGTTATCGGTGACGGCGTTAGGCCCGCCGAAGATGGCGCTACCGGCAACGAGAACGGTGGCCCCGGCGGCGACGATCTCGGCGGCGTTGGCCGGTTTGATACCGCCATCGACCTCCAGTTCCGCCGTCGAGCCGATGGCGTCGAGCATGGCCCGCAGGCGGGCGATCTTGGCCGTGCTGCCGGGAATGTACGACTGCCCACCGAAGCCGGGATTGACCGACATGATCAGGACGAGATCGACGGTGGGCAGAATCTCCTCCAGCGTCGCCAAGGGCGTGGCCGGATTGAGCGTGACGCCCGGCCGCACGCCCAACTCGCGGATGGCCTGCACGGTGCGGTGCAGGTGAGGGCAGGTCTCGACGTGGACGGTCAGGATGTCGGCCCCGGCGCGGGCGAAGTCGGCCAGATAGCGCTCCGGCTTTTCGATCATGAGATGCACGTCAACGACCGCACCGTAGCGCTCGGCCACGGGGCGCACGGCCTCAACGATAAGGGGACCGATGGTGATGTTGGGCACGAAGTGGCCGTCCATCACGTCGACGTGGACGTAGTCGGCCCCGGCGGCCAGCGCCTCCTCAACGTGGGCCCCGAGGCGGGCGAAGTCGGCCGAGAGGATGGATGGGGCAAGATGAATTCGGGACATATCCAGTCTCCAAAGAAAAGAAACCACAGATTTCACAGATTACACAGATTCAAGAATCCCATAATCTGTGTAATCTGTGGTTTCTTTGCTCAGCGGTATTCGACCTCGCTATAGGTCATGAGCTTATCCCAGCGGTGATGGGCCTCGATGGTGCGCCACGTGCCGGAGCGGGAGCGAGTGACGAGCGAGTGAGTGACGGCTCCGGTGGCGGTGTAGCGCACGCCGCGCAGAAAGTCGCCTTGGGTGATGCCCGTGGCGGCAAAGAAGTGGTCGTCGCCGGCGGCCAGCTCGGCCAGGGTCAGCTTGCGGCCGATGGGGATGCCGGCTGCTTCGATGCGTGTGCGCTCGTCGTCCGATTGGGGCGCCAGGCAGCCCTGAATCTCGCCGCCCAGGCCGTGCATGGCGCAGGCGGTGATGACCCCCTCCGGCGTACCGCCGATGCCCATGACAATGTCGATGCCCGTGCCTGGCAGGGCGGCCATCAGCGACGGGGCGACGTCGCCGTCGGTGATGAGGCGGATGCGCGCCCCGGCGTCGCGCACGGCCTGGATGCGGGCCTGGTTGCGGGGCCGGTCGAGGATGACCACCGTCACCTCGTCCACGTCCAGCCCCTTGGCCGCGGCGACGACGGCCAGCGTCTCGGCCACCGGCGCTTCCAGATCGACCTTGCCCGCCGCTTCCGGCCCGACGACGAGCTTGTCCATGTAGAAGGCGGGGCCGGGGTTGAACATCGTGCCGCGCGGGGCCACGGCCACGACGGCGATGGAGTTGGGCCGCCCCTTGGCCAGCAGGTTGGTGCCCTCCACCGGATCGACGGCCACGTCGACCCTCGGGCCGCTGCCGTTGCCGACACGCTCGCCGTTGTAGAGCATGGGCGCATCGTCTTTCTCGCCCTCGCCAATCACGATGATGCCATCCATGTCCACGGTGTTCAGAATAAGCCGCATGGCGTCCACCGCGGCCTGATCGGCTGCAACCTTGTCGCCGCGCCCCATCCAACGGGCGGCAGCCAGCGCGGCAGCCTCGGTGACGCGCACTAATTCCAGCGCCAGGTTCCGTTCGGGTTGTTCTGCCATAAAAAGAGCCTCCTCTTTGAGCATAGAAAATCGTCTACGATGACGGTTTGTCCATTATAGCACAAGATCAGCCTGGGGTGAAAGGGAGTGCAAAAGCCAACGTATCTGAAGTAGCGAGCCGGCAGCAACCCTCATCGTGTCGTCGCAATCGCTTCGTCGCGAGCCGATCGCTTCAGATGGCCGCAGCAGCGTCGGCGCGTGCCTCCGTGCGCCGCGCTTCCGCAATCGCCTCGACCTTCCTATTCGCGCGACCGACATTAACGAAATCGCCGCCCTCAAGCCCGACGCCGTCTTCCTCTACAACATCGCGCAGTCCTTCCGCCTGTCGCGCGGCTATGACGACGCCCTGTTCTTCTACAAGTCGTACCTGCGCAACGCCCCCGAGGCCGAAAACCGCGCCGAGGTCGAGCGGCGCATCGCCGAGATGCAGCTCGCGGTCGACCAGCAGAACGCCAGCGCCAAGCCGCCCAACGAGGTCGTCGCGCCCGACGGCAGCAAGCCACCTGCGCCCGACCCGGCGCCCGACAAGCCCCCAGGCGAAGCCGGCCGCGCCCGCCCCCCGGCGCCCGCCCCGGTGTCCCCGCCACCACCCGACGCGCCCACAGCCGCCAGCGCCAGCACAGGACGGGTGAGAGCGGCGAGTTCGGGACGTCCCAATCCCCCTTCGTAGACGTGCGTAATCAGTTGAATCGGCTCTGACAGTTCCCATTCGGCAAGGATTGCCGTCAGCAGCGGATGCGCGTCGGCACGTCCGTCGGCGCCGGATCGCCCGGCTGGTTCGGCCTGTTCGTGGCCGTCGCCTCGGGCACCGTGGTCGATGGGACGACCGCCGGCCGCGGCGTAGCGGTCGGCACGCGCGTGGGCGGGCGGATCCTGTCTCTTATACACATCTGACGCTGCCGACGAGCGATCTAGTGTAGATCTCGGTGGTCGCCGTATCATTAAAAAAAAAACAAAGGCAACAGCACGATACGGAGTAGAGGCACAACGACACACATAAGCAATTGCGCCATCACACGGGCGACAGTAAGCATCAAGGCGCTAGTGCAGCGACGGTAAACGAGACAGTGAAATAGATCTGGTTAGACACCGAATGAATAGAGCGGAGAGGAAG
>CALLZA010000331.1 GCA_937858165.1 uncultured Ardenticatenia bacterium | reverse complement strand
TAGTTTCGTGTGTGCTCTGGTGTCTGTCTAGACCTGTTACGTTCGTTTCCCAGGTGTGGCTGTTACCTACCGAGTAGTATAGACTGTGTGGTTCTTGATATGCATCGGAGGTCGAGTATATCTCTGCCTTTGTGTTCTTTTGTTTCAAGCAGAAGACGGCATACGTGATCTAGTACGGTCTCGTGGGCTCGGAGATGTGTATAAGAGCCAGGGCCGGTGGACGCGGCATACCAAAGCTGCCCTCGGGGGTGACGACGGGTGTGCTCACGATTGCCCTTCCCTCCCCGACGGCGTCGGGATGTCGAGGACGACGGTAGTGCCCACACCAGGTTCGCTGTCGATGGTGAGCCGCCCGCGCACCAGCCGGGCGCGTTCGGTCATGCCGGTGATGCCGGTGCCGGGCTCGCCGCCGACGCCGCGGCCGTCGCTGCCCACCTACCGGCCGCCGTCAACGTGCCCGCCGTCGACTACCCCGAACCCGACCGGCGCGCGGTGCGCGGCGACGACCTGACCCGCATCCGCGGCATCGGCCCGCGCTACGCCGCGCTGTTGGCCGACAGCGGCATCCACACCTTCGACGACCTGGCCGCGGCCGACGCGGAGCAACTGCGGGCCATCATCAAGCCCGGCCCCATGCAGCAACTCAACTTCACCAGTTGGGCGGCCCAGGCTTCTGCCTTTGCCGCCACGCGCGGCGTGCAGACGGGCGATGACCTGACCACGCTGGAAGGCATCGGCCCCATGTACGCCGCCCGGCTCAATGACGGGGGCATCACCACCTTCGCCCAACTGGCCGAGGCGGACGAGGCGACGCTGGCCGAGCTCATCAACGCCCCGGCCTGGCGGCGCATCAACTACGGCAACTGGCAGGCCCAGGCCCGGCTGGCGGCCGAGGGTGACGAAGCCGGGTTGGGCGAACTTCAGGCGCGTCTCTTCCGCCGCGAGGGGGACAACTTGAGCCTCATCCGCGGCATCGGCGCGCGCTCGGCCGCCGGGCTGCGCGAAGCGGGGCTGGGCAGCTTCGCCGCGCTGGCCGCGGCCACACCCGACCAGGTGGAAGCGGCGGTGAAGGCCGGCGGCGGTCGGGGCGGCGACTACGCGGCCTGGATCGACGAAGCCGGACGGCGCGCCGCCGGCCGGCGCGTTCCCCGCGCCACGCGCCGCCCCAAGGCAGCCTACGTCGTCCCCTGCCCGCAAGACCTGTCGGCCATCCCCGGCATCGGCTCCGTCTTCGAGCAGCGCCTCTACGCCGCGGGCATCGGCAGCTATTGGGAAGTGGCCGAACTGCCGGGCGACGAGCTGGCAACCCTTCTCAATGTGCGCCCGGGCAGCATCGACATTGTCGCCATCCAGGCCGAGGCGATGCGCCTGGCCGTGGCCGGCAACTCCCTCGGCCGCGCCTGGGACGGCACGCCGCCCGACGACTTCGAGCAGGTGGGCGGCATTGGCGAAGTCTTTGAACGCCGCCTCTACGAAGCCGGTATCTGCACCTTCGACGCGCTGGCCGCCACCTCCCCGGAGCGGCTGGCCGAACTCTGCCCGTCCCCCGCGCTGCGCCTGGCCGACTACGCCGCGTGGTGCACCCACGCCGCCGAGCTGGTTGCGGCAAGGAGGGGTTAGGCCATGATTCGCCATCGCTCGGCCGAAGAGATTCGGCGTTTCGACCTGATGAAGCTCGGCGTGCTGCTGCTGCTCATCGTCCTGCTGTTTCTGACCTGGGTTGCCACCCGTCAAAGTGGCCTGCCCGACCTGTTGAACGAGGCGGAGGCGACGGCTGTGGTCGTGGCGACGGCCGAAGCCGCTGCCGGGGGTCTGACGCGCGAGCCGGCCACGCTCCCCGCGCCCACCCTGGCTCTGCCGGCCATCAGCGCGCCGACCGGCCCGCTGGCTCCCGGTGCGCTGACGTTCAGCGGACTGGCCGGGGCGGGGGCGCAGGTGCGGGTGTTGGCCGACGGCCAACCGATTGGCCTGGCCAGCGCTGGCGTCGATGGCACCTGGTCGCTGACAGCCGACCTGCCCGCCGGCACACACACCCTCGTCGCCCTGTCTCTTATACACATCTCCGAGCCCACGAGACCGTACTAGATCTCGTATGCCGTCTTCTGCTTGACAAAAAAAAGTCCGCTGAACCCCGCGCTGTACACCAGATCACCGTCACACCGACAAGAACTGCACTCTACGACCAAGCACACATGCTGTAACACTACTAGCCAAGGACACCTATACACCCACCATCACCACCTACGACTCCACAGTGTCGA
>CALLZA010000330.1 GCA_937858165.1 uncultured Ardenticatenia bacterium | reverse complement strand
TCGTCAGTCCATTCTTGATCTATGGTTTTTTTTGTATGTCTGTCACTAGTCTTGTTTTGAGGTGTTGTTTGTTGTCACGAGCTCTCGCTCTATTCTGTTTGTTCCTTTTTTTTTTTTTTAATGATACGGCGACCACCGAGATCTACACTAGATCGCTCGTCGGCAGCGTCAGATGTGTATAAGAGACAGGGGGGAGTGGGCCGACTTCTACCGCCCGGCGGAAGCGCCGGCCGACATCACTCTGCATCGCCCGTTTTACCCCGCCCGGCCGGGCAACACGCGACAGCGGCACCTGCTTGATGGCCTGGGAGCGGCGCATATGGACGAATTGCGCCGCCGCTGCGACCGCGGCCACGCCACTCGCCGCCCCGCCGCGCCGCTGTTTTGGACGATGGGCGCGCAACAGGTGGGTAAGGCGGCCATCAGCGGCTGGCGCGACGTGCTTGGCCCGGCGCTGGGCAATGGGATGGACGTGGCCATCTGGCCCTTTGCCGGGCCGCTCGACGCGCTGCTGGCCCGCGGCGGCCTTGTCGTCGCCGAGAGCTACCCGGCCGAGTTCTACGGCCATCTAGCCATCTTGTTCCCAAGGGCCGCAGGCGGCAAGCGCCGCCAAAACGCCCGCGCCGCCAACGCCAAGCCGTTGCTGGCCTGGGCGGCCGCGAACCCGGTGGTTCTGGGCGAGGCGCTAGAGGCGGCTCTGCGCAACGGCTTCGGCGCCGCGGCCGACGGTGAGGATCGGTTCGACGCCGTTGTCGGTCTGTTCGGGATGCTCAACATCCTCTTCAGCCATCGCCAGGCCGGCGAACCGGATGACAGAGCGGCGCGGCGGGTGGAGGGTTGGATTCTGGGGCTGGCCGACGGACGATCGGCGGACGCTTCTTCTCTCAGCCGGCAGCCGCCAGAAACGGATTGACGACGCACACGCTTTGGCGCTAAATCTCGCTAAATCTCATGGTATACTGATGGGTTGACGACCCATCACAAATCGAGGTTAACCAACCATGTTTCGTTCCCTATCCCTTCTGGCTTTTGTTCTGCTTCTGGCCGCCTGCAATCGCGCCCAGACCGAAGAGTCCCCGCCGGCCACCGACACGCCGGAGCCGGCGCCCACCGACGCGCCCGCGCCGACCGAGACCAGCGCTCCCGACCTGCCCGCCGACGCCACACCGCTGGACGGCCGGTGGGAAGGGGCCATCGACATCGCCGGCCAGCAACTGGGCATCATCGTCAAGTTCGACTCGTCCACCGGCGCGCTGACGGCGACCATCGACATCCCGCAGCAGGGCGCGGCCGACCTGGCGCTCGACGACGTGCGGCTCGACGGCGACGCCGTCCACTTCGCCATCGGCTCCGTCGGCGCGGTGTTCGACGGCACGATCGACGGCGAGACCATCCGCGGCGACTTCGCCCAGGCGGGGGCCACGGGCACGTTCGAGATCGCCCGCACCGGCGACGTGGTGGCGGCCGTGGCCACGCCTCCGCCGCCCTACGTCGTCGAGGAGGTCAGCTGGCCGCTGGGCGAGACGACCGTCGGCGCGACACTCACCCGGCCGGAGGGGGACGGCCCCTTCCCGGCGGTGGTCTTCGTCGCCGGCAGCGGGCCGACCGACCGCGACTGGAACTCGCCGCTGCTGCCCGGCCGCAACGGCAGCGCCGCCCTGCTGGCCGACGAGCTGACCCGCGCCGGCTACGCCACGCTGCGCTATGACAAGCGCTTCACCGGCCCCTTTGCCCAGCAGAATATGCCCAAGCTAATGGGCAACATCAGCTTCCAGAGCCATCTGGATGAGCTGGCCAGCGCCGTGGCGTTCCTCGCCGCCCAGCCGGGCATCGACCCGGCGCAGGTGTTCGTGCTGGGCAACAGCGAGGGCACGCTGCACGCCATGAACTACCAGACCAGCGATCCGGATGCGCCCTTCGCCGGGCTGATCCTGACCGGCACGCCCGGCCGGCCGCTGACCGAGGTGTTGCATCAGCAGATGGCCGAGAACGTGCTGAGCGCCGAGCCGAACGTGGACGAGCTACTGGCGCTGTGGGATGAGGCCCTGGCCGCCTTTCTGGCCGGCGAGGCAACCGAACTCGACCCGGCGCTGCCGGCAAGCGCCCAGCAAGTGTGGGCCGGGCTGACCGCGCCGGTCAATCAGCCGTTCAGCGCCGAACTGTTGGCCGTGCAGCCGGCCGACCTGCTGGCGGAGATTACCGCGCCGGCGCTGGTCATCATCGGCCAGAAGGACATCCAGATCGACTGGCAGGCCGACGGCGCGGTGCTGGAAGCGGCCGCCGGCGACAACGTCACCTTCAGCTATCCGGCCAACGCCAACCACGTGTTGAAGCTGGAGGAGAAGGCGGCCGACGAACTGACCGCGGCCGACGGGGCGACGTATAACGCGGCCGATCGGGTGCTGGATCCGGAGGTGGTGCAGATTATTCTGGAGTGGTTGGGGGAGCAGACGAACTAGGGCGGCCCGCGGCGGTGGGTTGACGACCTAGACGATCCATTCGACCGGCCCCGTTCGTAGTCGAGCGCTTCAGCGCGATCCCCCACCCGCCCGGGCCTGAAGGCCCGAACTACGAACGGGGCCGGCCGACACCGGCTTTAT
>CALLZA010000329.1 GCA_937858165.1 uncultured Ardenticatenia bacterium | reverse complement strand
CATTTGTCTGTATTCTTGGCTGTTTTTTTGTTGTTTGTGTTTTTGGTTGTTATTTTTTTTTGTTTTTTTTTATTGATACGGCGACCACCGAGATCTACACTAGATCGCTCGTCGGCAGCGTCAGATGTGTATAAGAGACAGTTACACTTGAGGGACGGGTGAGTACTTGTTCGTCGGTCGGCTCACGCCTTTGTCGGCGGAGGCCACGTCTGGCAGGAGGGCATAATGAACAGGCATGGTTTGGTTATCATTATTGCGTTGCTAACGCTAGTAGGGGCCTTGGCCAGAGGAGTAGTGGCGCAGACTGAGCCGCCAGCGACCGCGACCCCGGTCGTCCCGCTAACCCAAGCTACTGGTGAAGCGGCGATAACCGCCACGCTGTTGCCTTTCGAGCCGGTGAGTGATGCCTACGAACCCGACGGCACCTGGCAGGAGGCCAAGAGCATTGCATCTCTGGCGCTTCAAAATCGTACGCTTTCGCCAGCCGGTGACGTCGATTGGGCGAAGTTAACTGTCCAGCCTGGCGTCTGGTCTGCCGGCTTTATAGCGGGTCTTGCCACCCTGACGCTGTATGACCAGAACCTCAACTCTCTTGAATCTCAAATAACCAACAGTGACGAACTCTCGCGTGAATGCGCGGTTGACGCCCTGCCCGGGGGAACCTATTACCTCAAGGTGGAAGGCAATAGCGGCTTCCAGACCGGTTCGTACACATTAGCCTGGGACGACTACGAAGACTGTAGCTTGCGGCCGGACGTGCAGCCGCACACACCAGCGGGCTACTCCTATCCGGTTGTTCCTAACTCAGTTAAGAACACCAAGCAGGCCAACTCTACCCTCTATGCCGGCAAGCCGACCTATTTTGACTGGTTCTTTATCAATAGCGGCGGCAGTAGAATGCCCGATAACTACTATTCACGTGTCTACGTGGGTGGGCAACTGGCATTTGAGCAAAAGGAGGGGGGAATCTATCCTGGAAATGTTGGCGGCGGGGCGGATTGGGGGTATACCGTCCCTTCCAGCGGTTGCCACCTCGTGCGCTTCGAGACGGATGCAACCGGCGTGGCGGCGGAATCGAATGAGCAGAACAACGTTTGGGAACGGCAATTCTGCTGGCAGGCGGTTAACGGTTGGTGGGGCCAGTACTACAATAACCAGAACCTTCAGGGTGATCCGGTGTTTGTGCGCGACGACCCCGAGATTCAGTTCTCCTGGCAATACAACTCGCCGGCGCCCGGTATTGTCGATGGCGATCACTTTTCCATCATGTGGACTCGCAACGTCACCTTCGATGCCGGCACTCATCGTTTTGAATTGAGCCGTGACGACGGAATGAGGTTCTGGATCGACAGCGCACTGAAACTAGACAAGTGGGACGTTGGTAATAGTGTCGAGGATCACGTCGTCATCGCGGATCTCTCTCAAGGGATACACGAACTTGAGCTGGCAATGTCTGAAATCGACGGTCACGCAGGAGCGAGGCTTGGTTGGAAGCGCTGTTTTAGCCTGACTACCCAAAGCAATCCGACAAACGGGGGTCAAATTGGCTCCCCTTCCCCGCCGCCCAACTGCGGCAGTGACAAATACATTGAAGGCACAGATGTCTCGCTAACGGCCACAGCCAACACCGGCTACACCTTCGTCAACTGGAGTGGCGCGTTGAGCGGGGATCAGGCTACCAAGAGCCTGACGATAAACGGCAACAAGAGCGTAACGGCCAACTTCAGCGCCAATTGCTACACCCTGACGCGCACCGTCAGCCCCAGTGGCAGCGGCACCGTCACGCCCAACCCGCCCAAGTCGCCAAACTGTTCGGCCAACGACCAGTACACCTACCTGTCTCTTATACACATCTGACGCTGCCGGCGACAGATCTCATCAAGAACTCGGTAGTACCCGGCCTATTATAAAAAAAAAAACACAGAACA
>CALLZA010000328.1 GCA_937858165.1 uncultured Ardenticatenia bacterium | reverse complement strand
TTTCGTCGGGTGCTGCTGGGATACGGACTCGAGTTAGCTGGCAGGGGTGGAACAGTAGGATTGTTGCTTTTTGTTTTTCAAGCAGAAGACGGCATACGAGATCTAGTACGGTCTCGTGGGCTCGGAGATGTGTATAAGAGACAGGCCCAGCGGCGTGCGGCCGAGCACCTCGCTGACCAGCCCGTGCTCGAACAGAGTCAGCCCCATGCCGCCATGCTCGGCGGCGATCTGCGGCAGCCAGAAGCCGAGGGACCTGGCCAGCCGCCGCTTCTCTTCGAGAGCGGGCAGCAATGTTCCGAAGTCGTGGTCGAGGAACGGGCGCTCCAGTGGCAGCAACTCGTCGCGGACGAAATCGCCCAGGGCGCGCAGCAGCGGGCGCAATTCGGCCGTCTGCGACTCAAACAGCATGGCTCACCTCCTGTGGGGCAACGGTCACCCCTTGTGGCGATGGGCACGCGACACAGCCGCCACGCACCCCGTGTCGGGCAGCGGGCCGCCGGGTCTAACCGTTGGCCGCGAAGGACTGGACGGCCGTGGCCACGTCGTCGTAGATGTGGAGGAAGGCGCTGAAGCCGGTCATCTCCAGCGACTTGCGCACGCGCCCCTGCGGGTTGACCAGCGTACAGCACGTCTCAAACCCCTCCTGCTCCACGTCGGAGGCGATGGCGTGGAAGGCGCTCCAGCCGAGGTCGGGGCTGGGCGGCTCGTCGCCACGCATGACCAGGGCCGCGCTGTGCAGGGCCACGAGGCCGGAGCTGGACAGGAAAGAGACGTTCGACAGATCGATGACCAGTTGGCGCGCGCCCGCCTCATACAGCGCCCGCACGCGCTCGATGACGTCCAGGTAGTTTGAGGCGTCCAGTTCGCCGCGCAGGGTCATGACCTGCACGGGAATGGGGTCAGCAATTGGGTAAGTGCTTATCTCCATGGTGAACCTATTTGTGTTTCGCAACGGCCTACATCCCGATTGATGAACGAGTATCGTGGAGATTCTACCTCAGTGGGAACACTTCGCCAGCTTGCATGTGTACTGATACAGTACCGTCGGAGGATCTATATTGCCTGGCGTGGATTTGCTATAATGGCTCTCGTGGCATGGTCGCTTTCTTCAAGTAGGGGACGCAATGATGAAGCAGAGAAGTGAGGGCTTGTACTGGGTGACTGTGGGCGTCCTCGCCCTTCTTGCCGGGTTTATCGTCTTCAATGCGACCGCCCAATATGGCATCGGATTGAGCCAGGACTCAGTCGTCTACATAGCTGCAGCACAGAATCTGGTGACGGGCCAGGGACTGAGCGGCTTAGACGGCAACCCTGTTACGTTGTGGCCACCTCTGTATCCGTCGCTGCTCGCCTTCTTCGTGTGGTTACTCAAAACAGACGTTGTCGTGGTCGCACGCTATCTCAACGTTCTGTTTAGCTTTCTGGTCGTCTTGCTGGCGGGCGTCTACGCGCGCCAACTTCGACTTTCGCCCATTCCGGCCCTAGGCGCCACGGCCATGACCGCCTGGGGCTATGCGCTTGTGGCGACCCGGATCATGGCCTGGACGGAGCCGCTTTTCGTTGCCCTGGCCCTCATCGCGCTGATATCCCTCAATCGCTACATCACTCGTTCCGGGCCTTATGCTCTAATCCTGTTCGTGATCGCTGCCGCGCTCGCGGCCGTCACGCGCTACATCGGGATCATTCTGATCCCTGTCGGCGTGCTCGTATACCTTCTGTTCGCCAGGAACCGTTGGGCGGCCCGACTGGCCACGGCCCTCGGGATTATTCTGGCTGCGGCTCTCCCGCTGGCGCTCGTTCTCGCGCGCAACTGGATGGTGAGCGGCGCACTGATGGGCCCGCGTCACCCACCGACCATTTCGCTTCTCTATAACATCGCGTCCACGGCCAGGGTATTAGCCGGTTGGTTCTTGCCATCATCATTATCTGACGATGGTTTTGTCGTCTTGATCGGCGTTCTCCTCATCCAACTCATATTGGTTGCCGTCTTTCTTGCGTATACCAGACGGCAAGAACCCGGGCAATCCGCTTTTCGTCTCTACGTTCCAACCGTTCTCTACATTGTTGGCTACGTGGCGTTCCTGCTTTATACAACGACGACCACCAACTTGAACGCAGTTGATGATCGCTATCTCATACCCATTTTCGTACCGTTGTTGATGATCGTGTTTGGCTGTTTGAATGTCATTCTGGAGGCAGCGCAAGCCAGAATCGGCCGAACCACGGCGAACGTCGTGGCCGCGCTCCTTCTCGGTCTCGCCCTGGCATGGCCCCTTCGCGTCACCCTGCTGGGAATGCAGCATTGGCGCGAGAATGGCGAGGGGTTCAGCGCTGCCATATGGAACCGGAACGAGACGATCCAGTACCTCAAGGACAATCAATCGTTGTTAGCCGACAGAATCATCTACTCGAATTATCCCCACACCATATTCGCCCAGTTTCGCCTTGAATCGCAGTCTGTTCCCTACCACTATTACGTTGGCTCGACCCGGGTCCTGAGAGAGCTAAGCCAACTGGAGAGCGAGTGGCCTGCCGGTGAAGCAGTTATTGTGTGGTTCGATTGGGGCGACTGGCAGACTCATCTCTTCAGGCCGGAAGAGTTGAGCACCATCAGCGACATGTCGGAGATCGCGGTGACGGCCGATGGGGCGATCTGGCAGGCCTCACCGTTGCCATAGCATAACCTGCCCGAGTTGCGCTACGCCACACTATCGTCTTCAGGCGTCGTGCGTCAGAGTTGGAGCGCCACCAGCAGCCGGTCGATGAACGCCGCCTGCGCGGCCAGTATCTTCGCCCGCGCCTCAGCGACGCCAAACCAGCCGGCGCGGTCGATCTCCGGGTAGCGCCGCCACGTGCCCTTGGGCCACTGGACGGCGTAGGTGTTGCTGACAATGGCTGTGGCGTCGATGTCGCCGGCCACGGCCCAGGCGTGGACGATCTTGCCCCCCTTTTGCGTCACCTCCCCCAGGGGGATGAACGCCTCGTCGGCCGCGTCGAGCGCCGTGCCGGTCTCTTCGTGGAACTCACGCCGGGCGGCAGCCAGCGGCTCTTCGTCCGGTTCCCAGAGACCCTTGGGAATCGACCACACGCCGGCGTCCTTCTCCTGCCAGAACGGCCCGCCGGGGTGGGCCAGGAAGAGTTCCAGTCGGCCGTCGCGCTGGCGATAGAGAAGAATACCGGCGCTATGGAGGGGCATACTTCACACTCCGCCCTGGCCTTCGTTGGGCATCACTTGCATCTGTCGCAAAGGATGCTACTCTCTGTTCTCCCAATAGCGATGGCAATCTCTGCTTCCTCACATTGTGCTGACGCCACACGCAACATCAACGCGCGCCAAACACATGGCGCCGCTAGTGAAAAGGAGTATATCATGGCAAAGGAAAAGTTAACTGCGGCCGAATGGGAACTGGTAAAGGACGCCCCGTTGTGGGTCAACGCTGTGCTGTGGGCCGGCGACAAAAAAGGCATGGCCGGCACTGAAAAACGCGAGGCTGAAGCGCTCGAGAAGACGCTGAAGAGCTATCGCACCACGAACGCCCTGATTCAGGACATTCTCAATGATGATAGCGAGCCGGCCGATAAGGTGAAGAAACCCACCAAGGCCGAAGCCGAAGTCGCGCTGGGGCGCATCGCCTCGATCGTCGAGAGCAAGATGGGCGCAGACGATCTCGACGCCATGAACGAGTTCCTGCTGCTGGTCGGCCGCAACGTGGCCGCCGCCGCCAGCGAAAATGCGCTGGGCCTGGGCTGTCTCTTATACACATCTCCGAGCCCACGAGACCGTACTAGATATCGTATGCCGTCTTCTGCTTGAGAAAAATAAATATGTACTGAGATGCCACATACCCTAACCCTCAGCAGTCCAGACGAAAACCACCTATCGTTTTACGTGTCAGTGCAAATCGCTAT
>CALLZA010000327.1 GCA_937858165.1 uncultured Ardenticatenia bacterium | reverse complement strand
TGTAGTATCGCTGACGGTGTGCTTCTTATGTAGCTCGTTGGGCTAGGCTGAGAGTACTGTCGTGTGATGTACGTTGCTGTGGCGTATTTCTCTCGGTTGTATCTATGTGTTCATATGATTTCTCTTTTTTATTAGTTTGTTTTTTTTTTTTTTCTCTTTTTTTTTTTTTTCAAGCAGAAGCCGGCATACGATATCTAGTACGGTCTCGGGGGCTCGGAGATGTGTATAAGAGACAGGCCTAAAGCGGCGGGTTGAAAAACCCGCCGCGCTAAGGCAGTTGCGAACGTGTCAGCTATTTCGTTACTCCTCGAGCCCTGACTACACCCCGGCCGGCAAGGCAAAGCGCCCATCCGGGCCGGGCGGAAAGGGGACGACGCGCGTCACAGCGTCGAGGTTGAGCGGGCCATAGAGGTGAGGGAACTGTTCGCCATTGCCGTGGCTGTCTTCATAGACCAGCCGGGCCGCTAGCCGCGCCGGCTCGATGACCAGCAGCATCAGGTCTGATTGGCCGTGAAATAGTGCGTTGGCCGGGCCGAGTACCTGCGCCGGGGTGGAGCAGTGGATGAACCCCTCAGTCAGGAGGGTATCGGCGCGGTAGTCACCGGCTGCCTGCGCGGCTTCCCATTCCTCGCGCCGGGCGATGTGGAGAATCATGGACATGGAGTATGCCCGGTTCATGATGGCTTGTCCAACGGAACCGCGCCCGGTGCGACGCACCTTCCGGCCCGCCACTTGCCGGGTGCAACCCACCCAAGAAGGTGGCATGCACCCGGCTGAGGAGTGCACCAACTGCCTATTGACAAAACTACTAACCTGTTTTATATTTATCGCGGAAATAGAAAACGGGTTACTAGTTTTGGGCAACCGATGATAATGAGGTAAATTGACCGCCGTATGTCCGTCCGCAACGCCATCCTCGGCCTGCTAGCCGACCATCCCCGCCACGGCTATGAGTTGCGCGCCGCCTTCGAGGCGCTGGCCGGCGGCGAAGCGCTGTGGTCGGTCAAGCCGGCCCAGGTCTACACGACCCTGGCCCGGCTGGAAGAGGGCGGGCTGGTGGCCCAGGACAGCGTGGAGCAGGACGGTGGGCCGGAGAAGCACATTTACAGCCTGACGGCCGCCGGCCGTGCGGAGTTGGCCGACTGGTTCGCCAGCGGCGTGCCGGCCGAGCACCAGCGCGACGAGTTCTTCGTCAAGCTGATGCTCAGCCTGACCACCGACGTGGCCAACCCTTACCGCGTCTTGCAGGCCCAGCGCAGCAAGCTCTACCAGGAGCTACACGACCTGACGACGCGCCGCAACCGGGCCGATCCGCGCCGCGAATTGGCGCAAATCTTCCTGCTCGACAAGAGCATCATGCATCTGGAGGCCGACTTGCGCTGGCTCGATCTGATCGAGGCTCGTCTCGATGATATTCGCCGCCAGCCGCTGCCCCGGCCAACGCCGCGGCCGCGGGGAAGACCCAAGAAAGGGACCAGGGATTAGGGCAGGATGCCCTGTCCTAACCCCTAATTCCTAACAGGAGTAATCATGTCACTCATATCCGTCAACAATCTGAAGAAGGTCTACGGCGCGGGCGAGACGGCCGTGACGGCGCTCAACAGCGTCTCGCTGCAAGTCGAGCCGGGCGAGTTCGTGGCCATCATGGGGCCGAGCGGCTGTGGCAAGTCTACCCTGCTCCACCTGTTGGGCGGGCTGGATCGGCCGACCAGCGGCTCTGTGCTGATCGACGGCCACAACCTGTCCGACCTGTCGGACGCCAAACTGACCGAAATCCGCCGCCGCCGCATCGGCTTCATCTTCCAGTTCTTCAACCTCATCCCCGTGCTCAACGCGCTGGAGAACGCCGCGCTGCCCATCACGCTCGACGGCGTGGGCCCGGCCGAGGCCAAGGCGCGCGCAGCCGAGTGGCTGGACAAGGTCGGCCTGGAAGGGCGCTCCGACCACCGCCCCGACCAGCTCTCCGGCGGCCAGCAGCAGCGCGTGGCCGTGGCCCGCGCCCTGGTGGCCGACCCGGCGCTGGTGCTGGCCGACGAGCCGACGGGCAACCTGGACACGCGTTCGTCGGAGGAGATCGCCGGACTACTGCGCCAGGTGGCCAACGAGTGGGGCCGGGCGGTGGTCATCGTCACCCACGATCCGCGCATCGCCGCCTACGCCGACCGGATCATCTTCCTGAAGGACGGGTCTATTGTCGACGAGACGGTGCTAGAGCCGCGCGGCAGCCGGAACGGCCAGAACGCCGCGGTTGTTGCCGACAAGATTCAGACGTTTGCGGCATAGACCGCCGACCGCTGAGCGCCGACCGCAGCCAGAAGACGATAGATTCTTGCGGCGGTCGGCCGTCGGCGGTCAAGGAAAACAGCAATGAACATCCAGTTAACCCTAGCCCGGCGCTATCTGGTCGGGCGCAAACTGCGCACCCTGCTGACCACCCTGGCCATTCTCTTCGGCGTGCTGGTCATCGTCGGCATGAACTCGCTCCTGCCCGCCTTCACGCGCGCCTTCCAGTCCAACGTGCTGGCCGCGGCCGACAAGGTGGACGCGACGATCACCCTGAAGACAAGCGACGCCTTCGACGCCGCCGTAGCCGAGCGCGTCGCCGCCGTAGAGGGCGTGCGCGTCGTCTCCGGTCTGCTCAACCGTACGGTCAATCTGCCGGCCGACTATCTGGACAACGACCCCACCCGGCCCGACCCGGCCGCGGCGCTGTCGTTGGTGGGCGTCAACGTGGCCCAGGCCACGGCCCTGCATGCCTACAATGTGATCGACGGCCGCTTTCTGAACGACGGCGACGTCGGCGACACCGTCATCAGTGAGAGCCTGGCCGAAATGGTGGGGCTGGGCGTGGGCGACACGCTGACGCTGCCCTCGGCCGTCGGCGAGACGGCGCTGACCATCGTCGGGCTGCTGCCGCGGCGGGCACAACTGGGCAACGAAGAAGTACTGGTCACATTGGGCCAGGCCCAGACGATGCTGGATATGCCCGGCCGCATCAATACGATCGAAGCCAACTTCGACCCGGTAGACGAAGAGGGGCGCGTAGCCATCGAACAGGCCATCCTGGCCGAGTTGGGCGCTGCCTTTCAACTGGGCGGGCTGTCGACCAACGCCGAGCTGTTGGCCAACATGGACGTGGCCCAGGCCATCTTCAGCCTGCTCGGCGTCATGGCCGTGCTCATGGGTGGCTTCATCATCTTCAACACCTTCCGCACCGTGGTCGCCGAACGGCGGCGCGACATCGGCATGTTGCGCGCCCTGGGGGCCGGCCGGCGCACCATCCTGGGCACCTTTCTGGCCGAGGGGCTGATCCAGGGCGTTATCGGCACGGCGCTGGGCATCATCGCCGGCTATGGGCTGGGCTTGCTGGGCGTGGCCGCCATGCGGCCGATGCTGAGCGAGATGATGAACGTCGACATCGGCGCGCCGGTTATCACGCCGGGGCTGCTGCTCGGCAGCGCCGTCATCGGCATCGGCGTGACGCTGCTGGCCGGGCTGCTGCCGGCCATCAGCGCCGGGCGGGTGACGCCGCTGGAGGCGCTGCGGCCGTCGGTCGGTGCCCTGTCGCTGCGGCGGCTGGCCGGCGTTGGCTTCTGGGTCGGCGTGGTGCTCATCGCCCTGGCCGTGGCCGCGCTGCTGACGCAGAACATCGCCCTCATCGGGCTGGGCGCGGTGCTGTTCATCGTCGGCCTCATCCTGGTTGCGCCGGCGATGGTCAGCCCCGTGGCCCGCTTCTTCGGCGGCCTGCTGGCCCTGCTCTTCGCCCGCAGCGGCACGGCCCACCTGGCCCAGGGTAACCTGACCCGCCAGCCGTCGCGCGCGGCCATTACCGCCAGCACCATGCTCATCGGCGTGGCCATCCTCATGCTGGCTGCGTCGGTCGTCAGCAGCGTCACCGCCGGTTTTGGCCAGGTGATGCGCCGCAGCCTGGGCAGCGACTACATCTTTGTGCCGCCGTCCATCGCCGCCTGGGGCGCCAACGTCGGCGCCGGCTCCGAGCTGGCCGACACGTTGCGCGCCGTCGAGGGCGTCGACGTGGTCAGTTCGCTACGGTTCGCGCCGACACAGGCCAACGGCGCGGCCGTCTCGCTGCTGGGCATCGACCCGACCACCTATCCGCAGGTCAGCGGCCTGACCTTCAGTGAAGGGGACGAGTCGGCCTACAGCGCCCTGGCTGAGGGGCGGACGGCGATCCTCAGCCCGGCGGCGGCCGTCAGCCTGGGGGCCACGATCGGCGACGAGGTCGAACTGATGACGCCCACCGGCCCACAACTCTATCGCGTGGTCGGCGTCGGCGGCGACTATCTGAACGCCAAGATCACCACCGTCTACATCTCCCACGACAACATCGCCGCCGATTTCAACCGCACGGAGGACGTGCTGATCCAGGCCAATCTGGTCGCGGGCGCGGACCAGGAAGCGGCCGAGGCGGGCCTGAAAGCCGCCCTGCGCGACTTTCCGCAGTTCCAGCTCATCGTCGGCCAGGAGTACATCGACCAGAACATGGCCATCTTCGACGCCGCCTTTGCCGCCCTGTACGGCCTGGTGATCTTCCTGGCTGTGCCCTCGGTCATCGCCATGATCAACACGCTGGCTATCGGCGTCATCGAGCGCACACGAGAGATCGGCATGTTGCGCGCCGTGGGCAGCACGCGCGGACAGGTGCGCCGCGTCGTGCTGGCCGAAGCGCTCATCCTGGCCGCGCTGGGCACGGTCTTCGGCATCGCGGCCGGACTGTATCTGGGTTACATGGGCGTGGCCGGCCTGCGCGCCTTCGGCTATCCGATGGACTACATCTTCCCGACGACAGGCGTGATCATCGCCCTGGTGGCGGGCATCGTCTTCGGTGTGCTGGCGGCCATCATCCCCGCCCGCCAAGCGTCGCGGCTGGAGATCGTCCAGGCGCTGCGCTACGAGTAGGGGTAAAAGCGCTCACGCAAAGGCGCGAAGGGGTCAAGGCGCAAAGGAAGCATCTTCTTCCTTTGCGCCTTTGCCTCTTCGCGCCTTTGCGTGAACTTCTTATCTTCCTGAATGGCCATAAGTCCGCCAGCGGAGGAGGCGGCGCTCGGCCAGGGCGACGAGGCCGTAGAGGGCCATCGCCATCGCCCCCAGCGTCAGCAGCACCACAAACACCTCATCCGTCTTGAACTGGTAGCGCGCCGTCACCAGCAGATAGCCCAGCCCCTGGCTCTTCGGCTGCACGAACTCCCCCACCAGCGCGCCAATGACGGCCAGCGTCGCCCCAACCTTCAGCCCGGCCAGCACCGTCGGCAGCGCCGCCGGCCACTCCAGCTTGCGAAACGTCTGCCCCCGTGTGGCCCGCAGCGAGTGCATCAGGTCATAGAACTCGCGCGGCACAGAGCGCAGCCCGGCAATGCTATTGACCAGGATGGGAAAGAAGACGGTCAACGCCGCCACCAGCACCCGCGACCAGTACCACGACTGTACCCAGATGGTCAGCAGCGGGGCGATGGCGATGACCGGGATGGCCTGTGAGGCGATCAAGTAGGGCGATAGCAGTCGTTCGGCCAGCGGCGACTTGGTCAGCAGATAGCCGAGGGGCATGGCCACCAGCGCGCCGAGCAGCAGGCCGGGGATGACCTCGCTCAGCGTCACCAGCGAGTGGCGCAGCAGCCGACCGTCGGCCACCAGCCGGACAAAGGCGGCGGCCACGTCGCCCGGGCCGGGCAGAATGAACGGCGGATAGTCAGTCAGGGTGACGAGCAGTTGCCACAGAAGCAGCAGCACCAGGAATGACGCGGCGACGGTCAGCCACGCCGGGCGCGCGTCGAGCCAGCGCAGCAGCGGACGACTGCCCGGCATCTTAGCGCCCGCCCCCGACCGCGCCGCTGATGGGCCGCACGATGGCCACCCGGCTGGCGACGCGCTCAATGCGCACCCGGCTATCGCGGTCGATGGGCTGGCCCGTGGCCGAGCGCGCGCCCAGGTGGATCGTCTCCGCGCCGTCCTGATAAGCCACCTCGCCCAGGCCGCTGGCCGGAATGGCGATGACCACCCGCGCCTCGCGGCCGTCAGCGTCGATGGCCAGGCTCGCCTCCTCCCGTTGCCGCCGGCTGGGCAAGTAGACCAGAAGAATCTCGGCCAGCGCGCCGGCGACCAGCCCCGCGCCCGACGCCCACAGCAAGCTCACTGCCGGCGACAGGCGGAAGACCAGCAGCGCCACCAGCCCGACCGCGCCCAGCACGGCCGCGCCCAGGCCCAGCGAATAGGCCAGCCCTCGATTCAATCGCTGGGCCTGGCCAGCGGTTGACGCCTGGCTGCCGGCCGTAAAGCTCCGCAAGAGCGACACAATCGCCAGCCCGATGAGGCCCAGACCCACGGCCAGCGCCGCGCCATAGACGGCCAGCAAGACGGAATTGGATAGAAAACTGCTCATGGTGGAGATTATATCCGTCGGGCAGGATTATTCCTGCCCAGACGCGGGCAGGAATAATCCTGCCCGACGGGTTGATCCGCCAAAGTGTGTTTGTGCTATACTACGGCGTTGGACTGGCGCCGCGGGGCGCCACGAGTCACGTCTACGAGGAGTTAGAAGACATGGGCAAGTCACAACCAAAGCGGCAGGCGCATCACGCGGCCAAGGCAGCCGGCAAGAAGAAGCGCAAGGTCGACTGGACACGCATCGCACTGATCGTCATCGGCATCATGATCGTCATCAGCATGGTCCTGTCGATGGTCCAGTTCTAGGCTCGACCGAGTCTTAAAGAGAAACCACAGATTACACAGATTGAGAGCACGAATCTGTGTAATCTGTGGTTTCGGGCTTATCGGGCGAAGCGCTTCTCGACAATGAACGTCGGCACGGTCGAGCCGCCGCCGGCCGAGACGTTCAGCAGCGGGTCGGTCGAAAGGCGCGTCAGGCAGCCGTCGGTGTACTCGCCGTAAAAGACGAACGGCGCGGTGTCGAGCATACGATTGTAGATCTGTAACCGGCCGTCGACCAGGCTCGGATACGGCTCGCTGGGGATGCGCACCCGCTCCTGCACGACGTGGGGTGTCTCCAGCGCCACCTGGAGCGCCTGCTCCCACCCGCTGGCGTTGGTCTGCCACCCCAGAACGATCCCCCGCCCACCGTAGTCATCGTTGGGCTTCAACACGAACTGCTCGCGGTACTTCTGGATGAACGGGATCAGGTCGACCGGCAGACCGCGATAGGTGGTCGTCCGCTCTTCCACAACGCGCGTCCAGGGGATGTGCTCGGTGATGGCCGCGGTCTCGCGCTCGCTGAACAGTCCTTCGTTGCGCTCGTCGCTCAGCACGGCCAGACTGGCCTTCTTGTAGAGCAGCTTGCAGGCGAACGGGTTGACCATACATACGTCACCGTTGCGCACCGCCTGTACCACCGGCCCATCCAACCCACCGCGCTCGACCAGTTCCGTGATGAGCACGCGCTTGTAGATGAGGTCGATGCGGAACCCTTCGTTGCTATAGAGCGCGCCGCCGCGATACTCCACGTGGCGTGGATCGACAATGCGGCACTCCAGCCCCTGCGAATTGAAGTATTGCAGGAACAGTTCGAACTCGCTGCGCGTGGGCACTTCGCCCCAGTCGAGGATGGCGATCTGCGGTTTGACCGGGGCGTTGCGGCCGGTGGCCCACTCCTTGTAGGCGTTCAGCAGCACGTGGAGGACGCTGTGGCGCGTGGGCACGGGACGGACAGCGTAGTGGCGCAGGAACTGGCCCATCACCGGCAGGCCAAAGAACACCTCGTTGAGCACGTCGTTGTAGGCCGAGGCCGCCGGCACTTCGGCGTTGTACTCGGTGAACTTCAACTCCATGCCGTCCCCCTCGGTGACGAAGAAGGAGTCGAGCCGGCTGAGCGGGGCGTGGACACGGTAGCCGGGATCGACGTGGATAAGCGACTCTTCCCAGTCGAACAGGCCGAACTGGGCGCGAAACTCGCGGTCGGCCACCGCGGCGTGGGAGATCTTCTCGAAGGCCGTCAGCAGGGGGCGGATGCCGGAGCGCATGTAGGTGTACTGCTCCGGCGTCAGGAAGCGCGGCCGCAGCACGGTGCACAGCGGCCGATCGCCGAAGAACAGGCCACGCGACCGCAACTGCGCGTCCAGTTGTTCCTGCGTGTCGTCGGCCATGGTGTCCGTCAGCAGGTCGTGGTAGGTGATGATCGCTTCGGTTAGGGACATGGTTCACCTCGTGGCGCTTTGGTGAGCAGGGGTGCAGGGGGGAAAAGAGCGGTTGTTGTGGGGTTCTTTTCACCCCTGCACCCCCGCCCCCTTGCTCCCCTGCGCTCCAACCTCTACCTATCCATTAAACATGTGGTTCCACTTCAACTCCGTCAACTGCGGCCGCGGGTTGTTGGCCCGGTCGATGGCCAGGTCGGCCATGTGGCGGACGCACCACTCGAAGTAGGTCGGCGTCAACGAGTTGATGTCCATGTCCGGGGCGGGGTTCATGAAGTCGATGGCGTAGGGCACGCCGTCGCGCACGGCGAATTCGACGGTGTTCATGTCGTAGCCCAGGGCGCGCACCAGCTTCAGCGCGTCGCTCACCACTCGCTCGCCCAGCTCGGCCGTCATGTGGGCGTGATCGACGATGTAGCGCCGCTGGTGGGGGTCGTACTTCATCGGCAACACCTCTTCCTGGCCCAGGCACATGCAGCGCACGTAGTGATCCCAGCGGATGTACTCCTGCAAGATCATCGTGTGCAGCCCGGACTGGTTATAGGCGTGCCACAAATCTTCCTTGGTATGGCAGATGAACACGTCGCGCCAGCCGCCACCGTGGGCGTCCTTCAGCACACAGGGTAGGCCGATGTACTCCAGCATCCCGTCCCAGTCGAAGGGGTAGATGAGGTTGCGCAGGCTCTCGTCGTGGACGATGCCGGGCACATAATCCTTGTTGGGCAGGACGATGGTCTTGGGGTGGGCCACGCCCAGGCGGGCGGCCAGCGACGCTTCGAAGAACTTGTCGTCGGCCGTCCACATGAACGGGTTGTTGATGACATGTACCCCTTGCAGCACGGCGTTCTTCAGATAGGAGCGGTAGTAGGGAACTTCGTGCGAGATACGGTCGATGATGACGGCGTACTCATTCGGCTCGTTCATCTTCGTGCCGCCCAGCTTGACGAACTCGGCCACGACCCCCTCGTTGCGCCGGTTCACTTCGTCGATGAACGCCGGCGGAAACGACCACTCGCGACCAACCATGATGCCTACTTTCTTTGTCATGTGTCCCTCTTTTGGAAGGGGCCAGGTTCCAGGTTCCAGGGGCTAGGAGAAGAGCGCTCTTCCCTGGCCCCTGGCCCCTGGAACCTGGCCCCTGCTAATCGTGTCCGCCAATATACAACCGAATCATCTGATGCCACCACGGCCAGTCGTGGGCCCAGCCGTCCCACAGGCGCAAGGCGTTGCCGATGCCTTTACTCCACAGGGCGGTGGAGAGGCGTTCGCTGCTATAGCGCAGGCTGTCGTCGCGGCCGACGGCCAGGATGATGTCTTGCCGCCGCAGCGCGTCGAGCCGCCCGCCATCGTGCTCGTTGGGAATGAAGTCGCACGGGCTGTTGAAGTAGACGTTCTCGTCCTGGTAGCCGTCGGTCCAGCGGCCGACCTCGTAGATGCCGGACATGCCGATGGCGCGCCCGACGAGGTGGGGGTGGCGCAGGGCGAAGTTGACGGCGTGGTAGGCGCCGAAGCTGGCCCCAATGGTGATGAGGAACGGGTTGTGGTTCTTCTGCTGGCTGAGGGGCAGGACTTCGCGCAGCAGGTAGTTCTCATACTCGATGTGACGCCAGACGCGCGCGCCGGGGTGCTTCCAGCGGGCGTACCAGCTTTCGGCGTCCACGCTGTCCACGCAGTAGACCTGGAGCCAGCCACGCTCGATCTGCTCGCCCCAGGTGTTCATCATGCCCCGGTCTTCCCATTCGTAGTAGCGGCCCATCGAGGTGGGAAAGACGAGGACGCGCGCCCCGCCCCAGCCGAAGATGAGCAGTTCCATGTCGCGCCCCAATGAGGGGCTGTGCCAGCGGTGATATTCGCGATGCATGGGCAGTCGGTTTTCCCTCTCCTGTGGTGTGGCCGCCGCCGGGTCGCGCTTGCTGAGCGCGTCTCAGGCAGTGGTAGCGGAGGATTCTAGCATAGGTATGGAGCAATAGCATACTAGACAAAAGTGGGGATTGGAAAACTGTGTTTGCGGAGCTAAAGCTCAATTTCCTTGGCTTGATTGTATTACGCGCGCTTTAGCGATCGTAGAAACGGAACAGGTGCGACGCACTTTCCGGAGCGCGTCGCACCGCCCGCCGCCCAGGGGTGTTATACTACCCAACCATGACCATACCCCACCCCCGCCGCGCCGTCGCCGACAACCGAAGAGTCGTCGCCACCGGCCTCGGCACCCTCAACCCCCTCGGCAACGACCCCACCACGACCTGGGCCGCCATCCGCGCCGGCCGCTCCGGCATTGGCCCCATCACCCTCTTCGATGCCGCCGACTACGAGACGCGCATCGCCGGTGCTGTCTCTTATACACATCTCCGAGCCCACGAGACCGTACTAGATCTCGTATGCCGTCTTCTGCTTGAAAAAAAACAAGAGCATAAACCATAAATCCTCTCACACTCCTCCTATAGAGACACATAATGCCATACTCCAGTACCATACTGTATCGCAAGAAAATCTGAACGCGCTGACTCTACCA
>CALLZA010000326.1 GCA_937858165.1 uncultured Ardenticatenia bacterium | reverse complement strand
GGATGTCTGCACGGCGGCTCTAAAGGGGCGGGATTGCCTGCCCGGCCACTCGGGCGCCGGGCCACGCCACCTTGGATGGCCCGCGGTCGAAGGGGGCCCCGGCCAGGTCGGCGGTGTAGCCAGCCTCATCCATCGGCTCGTGTTGGCGCCCGCCAGGATACTCGTCGCGGTAGGCCTCAGTCACGCTGCGGGTGATGGCCGGGAGGTCGTCGGCCGTCGCCGGGCGCAAGGTGAACCCCGCCGGCGCCTCCGGGCGCGCGATGGCGTCGAATGCGTCCCACACCAGGCCCATCTCCAGCACGGTATAGGCGACGTGATAGCCGTTGTCGAGCAACAGTTGCGTCGCTGCCGGCTCCGTGGCGGCGGCGTTGGCGGCGAACTCCCAGCGGGGCGTGCCCTCGACTGTGGCCAACTGCCGGAGGCGTCGCTCCAGTTCGCGCAGCAGCGCCGTGCCCAACCCCCGGTCGCGCCACGCCGGGCGCACCCAGCCTAGATGCAGCCAGACGCGCGTCCCGTCCCCCTCCAGCCAGCCCCCGGTGCGGCCATAGGCGATGACCTCGCCGTTAAACTCGATGAGCGGCCAGTGATCCGGCGCGTTTGCCGCGGCCCGCAGTTGCGCCAACAGCTCTGCGTGCGTGGGCAGGCTTTCGACGGTCGAAAGGGGATCGTAGCCATCGGCTGCCGCGCACGCCTGACGAATGGCCAGCAAGGCGTCGGCGTCGGCCTCGCCGCGCGGCGGGCGAAATTGGGGGCTAACGGGGGTGGGCATCGTTGACCTCACCGGCACGCCGCGCATCGCAAGCGGCGACCGTGCGCACCATCATAGCACAGAATGGCATCATTCGTTGACCGCCGTGACGCGATTCCGGAGCATCGCGCTACGCTAATTGGGCGATGCTCAGCCACTCGTCCAGCCGGTCGAGCAGCCGATCCAGGGGGCTGAGTAAGTCGCCCGGCGCGGCCCCGGCAGCGGCCAGCGTGGCGACAACGTCGGCGGCCATGTCGGGGGGCAGTGTGGAGCACAGCGCCTCGGCCCGCGCCAGCAGCCGCTTCTCGCCGGGGTGGGGCACGCGGTTGACGGCGAAGAGGATGTCGAAGTAGCTGGCCAGCAGTGCCGCCAGCCGGTGGTTGACGCTGACAAGGTCGCCGCGGGCCAGCGCCTTGACCAGTTGCGCCCGGAAGCTGGAGAGCGTACCGCGCAGGATGGGATGGTTATAGGCCACGATTGCCCGGCGCAGCGGCTCCGGATAGGGCACGGCGGCCGTCGCTTGCAGGGCGGACAACCAACCGTGGCGATCGGTGAGCGGCTGCGAAGTGCGCACCGTATGCCAGAACGCTGTCGAATAGCCCAGGCTGGGCGCGTACTCCACCACTGCCCGACGCACCTGTGCGGCCATCCAGTCGGCGTCAAAGTACACCGCGTCGACGTGGCTACCCGTCGCCGCGTCGATCCACTCATCGCCCGGCCCGAAGTAGGTCAACCCCATGTCGGCCCGCGCCGCCCCGCCCGTCTGGAGTACGACAGCCTCGCGCGTGCTGAGAGGGATCTCGGCGCTGGTATAGATGTAGAGGTCGATGTCGGACGCAGCGTCGGCCGCGCCACTGGCCGACGAGCCGCCCAGGGCGACGGCAACCACCTGCGGCAATTCACCGAAGAGGGCCGCCAGACGGTTGGCAAGGTATGCCCCTGTGGGGGATTGTGCGATCGGCTGCTCTTCTGGTTCCATCACGCCTCTAGGTCGTCTCAGTTATGATGCCAAAGGGGCGCGTGGTTGCCACCCGCCTGGGGCCAAAGCCACAGGGCGACTCACCCGCAGCCCCGCAAGGGGACTTAAGCGTTAGATCAGCGCGTCCAGACGCGCAGCGGCCCGACGGCGCGAAAGCCAACCGCCTCGGCCAATGCCAAATCGTCACCGCGCTCATAGCCGACCAGCGGCCGCCCGGGAAACAACGCGCCCACGTAATCGACCACGTCGGCCCAGACTGCCGCCGCCTCAACGGCCGGAGCGAAGACGTTAGACAGGCCGACCACGTCGCCCGTCTGGTTGGCCGCGGCCACGGCGACGATCTGCCCATCGCGCGTGCCGGCCAGCAGCGCCACGCCCGGTTCGTGGAGTAAGCCATGGCGGAAGATGCGCTCGCTGCCCGGCACAGCCTGCCCGGCGTGCAGCCCGGCCCACGCCGCCTCCCAGCGTGCCAGCCCGGCGGCATCCTGCACCACTGACCATGACAGCTCTTGGTGCGACGCACTTAGGAAAGAGCGACCCACCGGGTCGTGCCATAGCCACGTCGCTTCGAACAGTACGTCGAAGCCCAGACCGCTCAGGTCTAGGGTGACGAAGCTGTCCTTGACGGAGAAGCCGGGCCGCCGCGTCATGAGGTGCGCCACCCACGCCCGCTGCCCGACCGGGTCCTTGGGCGACAAGGTAATGGCATTAGAGTAGAACCGAGGCACGGGTTGCCGGTTAAACCACAGCCCGGCCTGAAACTCGCCCGGCCGGCCGTGGGCGCGGCAGACGGCGTCGCACCACAGGGCGTTGTTGCGCGCGCCTAGGGCGGCCTCGCTCGTGGTCACGAAGCCACCTTGTCGGCCACCTCTAGCAACCGCACCATGTCCCCAACCTGGATGGGCCCACCCATGACCACGCGGGCCAGCGCGCCAATCGGCCCCAGATCGGCGATGGACTTGCCCTGGGCCGCTTCCAGCCGGTCGCAGCCGGTGCGACCTTTGGTGATGGTCAAAATGGCCTGCGGACCAAGAGCCAGCCGCGTGCCCGGCGGCAGCGTCTCCACGGCCAGCCCGGCGACGATAATCTGCTCGCCGAACTGGCCCGGCGCAGCACGATACCCTTCGGCCGCCCGCGCCGACAGCCACTCGGCCGACACCAGGTTCACCTGGCGGCTTTTGTTGTGACCCGCCTTCTGGTCGCCGTCGATGCCGTGGTCAGCCACCAACATGGCCGCGGCAAACGGCACACGGATGTAGTCGCCCAGCCGGTCAGTGTAACGGCGGTCGCGCGGCTGGTAGGTAATGCTGACGATCTGAGACATGAGCTATCTCTCCTGCGCGCCCGGTTTGGTCTGCGGTGGGCGCCGCGTCGGCGGAGTATAGACCATCACCAGCGAGAGACAACCCGCAACAGACCCATCCACCGCAGGCCAGACAGAAAAAGGTGGGCTACAATTGGGTCCCCTAACGATGGCAGTCACCAGGCGAAAGCACCCGGTCAATAGTAGACGAAATATTGACAAATACTTGACATTTTCTAGATATCCTGCTATGATGGTGTCATACTGTAGTTAAAGGAAGTCATTCAAATGAATAAGAATAATCGCCTGTGGTCAATCGTGACCCTCATTGTGCTCATTGCCGGCGTCATCGTGGCCAACTATCTCGGTTTCCGTACGGCTACCGATACCGGCGACATCGCCAATAACACCTTCAACGACGTCAACTACTTCTTCCCCGCCGGCTACGTCTTCACGACCATCTGGCCGGTCATCTACGTTGGCCTCGCCGTCTGGGCCATCTATCAGGCGCTGCCGGCCAACCGCGACAACCCACGCTTCCGCGCCGCCGCGCCGTGGCTGATGGTCAACATCGTGCTCAATGGGCTATGGGTACTTGTCTTCGGCATGGAGGCGTTCGTGTCCACTCTGCCGATCATGGCCGTGCTGGTCTACACCGCAGTAATGGCCTATCGCAAGCTGGGCATCGGCGTGGCCCAGGTCGGCCGCACCGAGCGCCTCCTGCAAATCCCGATCAGCATCTATCTTGCCTGGCTGACCGTCGCCACGGTCGCCAATATCGCCTCAGCTCTCATCGCCGTCAACTGGAATGGCTTCGGCATCAGTTACGAAGTCTGGGGGCTGATCATGCTGCTGGTCGGCGTGGGGCTAGCCATCTTCCTCTACCGTGGTCTGGGGCGCGACGTGGTCATCCCGTTGACCTACGTCTACGCCTACGTGGGCATCATCGTCCGCTACAGCGACGAGCCGCTGGTGCTGGCCGGCGCGGCTATCGGCGCGGTTGCCCTGACGGCGCTGAGCGTCTACCACTTCATCGGCGGCGGCCGCGCCCGCGCCCTGCGCCCGGCCTAACTCCAGTTAAGAACCAACGGAAAGGGGTAAGAAGCTTACGCAAAGGACGCCGAGAGAGTCTCTTGGCGTCCTTTGCGTAGGCTTTTTCTTGGCGTCTTTGCGTAAAAAAGCTACGGCGGCTTTGCGTCCCTGAATCCTTGCGCTAAGCTTCCGTCATGCTCCTGGCCGTGCCGGGGGCAACAAGGATGGCAATCGTGGTTCGCCGCGCCTCAATGACCCGCGCCAACGTCCGATCGGTTTCCGGTCGCTACCTGCTGGCCATCGTCCTGACAGCCGGGCTGACGCTGGCCACCTGGCCGCTGCGCGACGCGCTGACCAACGCCAATATCTCGCTGTTTTACATGCTGGTGACGCTCATCGCCGCCGTGCTGCTGGGCACCGGCCCCTCGCTGCTGACAGCCGTCCTCAGCTTCTTCAGTTTCAACTTCTTCCTCGTCCGTCCCTACTACACGCTGGCCGTCGAAGACCCGCGCGAGTTGCTTGATCTGCTCGTCTTTCTGGCCGCGGCGCTTACCGCCGGGCAACTGGCGGCCTACGCCCGGCAACAGGCCGAGGCCGCCGGTCTCAACGCCCGCCAACAGGAGATCCTCTACGCCCTGACCAGCGCCCTGAACCCCCTAACCGATACCACTGCTATCCGCGCTGAGCTGCGGCGGGTGGTCGTCGAGCGGCTGGGCGCGACCCACGTCGACTTCCTGCCCTCGCGCGCCGTCAACCCCGTGCCCGAGGGCGCGGGCAACGCCGTCTTCCTGCTGCTGGAGGCAGGGGAGACTATCCACGGCACCCTGCGCGCCGTTTTCTCCCAACCGCTGCCGCCGTCGCACTTTCGGCTGCTGTCCGCCTGCGTTGGGCAGGCAGCGCTGGCGCTGCATCGGGTGGAGCTGACCGCCCAGGCGCAGCGCACCCAGGCGCTGGCCGAGGCCGACCGGCTCAAGACGGCCCTGCTCCACGCCGTCTCCCACGACTTGCGTACGCCGATCACGATCATCAAGACCTCGGCCGCCACCCTCGACGCGCTGGGCGACCGTCTGTCGCCGGACGAGCGGCGCGAGTTGGCCCACACAGTGGAGGCTCAGGCCGACCTGCTCGACCGCCTGGTGGGCAACCTGCTCGACATGTCCCGCCTGCAGGCCGGAGCCATGGTGCTGCATCGCGAGTTGAACTCGCTGGAAGAGATCGCGGGCGACGTGGCCGCCGTTGCCTTCCAGCAGCAGGGCGCGGAACGCATCACCCTCGACTTTCCCGACGACCTGCCGCTGACCCCCTTCGACTACGGCCTGATGCGCCAGGCGCTCAGCAACATCGTCGACAACGCCCTGCGCTATGAGCCGGACGGCCGCCGCGTCCTCATCCGCGGCCGGGTGAAAGGCAACTCCGCCCGTCTGGAAGTGGTTAACCATGGCCCGACTATTCCGGCCGAGGAGAAGGCGCACATCACCGAGCCGTTCTACCAGTCACGCGACGGTCGCTCCGTCTTTGGCAGCGTCGGCCTGGGGCTGGCCATCACCCGCGGCATCATTGAAGTCCACCGGGGCACGATGTGGGTCGAAGATACACCCAGCGGCGGGGCGACTTTCGTCATCACCCGGCCCCAGGAGGCGGCGTGATCATCCTGGTCGTCGACGACGAGCCACAGATTCGCAAGCTGCTTACCACCGGCCTGGGCGGCTACGGCCACGAAGTGCTCGCCGCCGCCAATGCGACCGAGGCGCTGGCGCTGGCCGCCCAGCGGCGCCCGGACGCGGTTGTTCTCGACGTGAACCTCGGCCAGGGCACCGACGGGCTGGAACTCTGCCGCCGCCTGCGCGAGTGGAGCACGGTGCCCATCATCATGCTCTCCGTGCGCGACGATGAGGGCATCAAGGTCAAGGCCCTCGACGCCGGGGCCGACGACTACCTGAGCAAGCCGTTCGGCATGGAGGAGCTGCGGGCGCGCATCGGCGCTGTCGTCCGTCGCGCCGTCGCCGAGCCGGGGGCCACGCTCGACAGCACCCTGCATTTTGGCGCGCTAACCATCGATCTGGCCAACCGGCGCGTGTGGGTCGACGGGGACGAAGTCCACTTCACGCCGCAGGAGTACGCCATTCTGCGCCTGTTGGCTACCCACCCGGGCAAGATCATCACCCATCGCGCCATCCTCAGCGCCGTCTGGGGGCCGGAGTACGCCGAGATGACCCACTACGTGCGGATTTATGTCAACCAGATCCGCAAGAAGCTGCGCGAAAATCCGCCTGCCAACGTCCGCTACATCCTCAACGAGCCGGGCATCGGCTACCGGTTTGTAGATAATTAGGAATTAGGAATTACGAATTAGGAACTGGAAGCAGTGCTCCTTAATTCCTCATTCCTCATTTCTGATTTCTTTACCTCTTCTTTACGCCCCCACCTATAACGCCTGACACGTTCTTAACGTCCTCACGCCTACAATCCAAATAAGTAACAGAAGGCCTGATGACAGCCGCCGGTTGTCGTTGGGTGCTGGAGACGTGACTATGTCAGCAACAATTGTCGTGATTCTGGACGAGCCGGAGTGGACGCAGCGAGCGCTGCACCTCGCGGCGGCGCTGGCCCGCGAGTGGCGGGCGGCGGTGACGCTGGTCAAGCTGTTGCCTGTTGCACACCTGGAGTACCTTGGGGCAGGCGTCGACGAGACGCTGCTGCCCTATAAAGAGATCTGCCATCTGGAAGCGTGCACCGCCACGGTCGAGAGCTATGGCGTGTCGACCGACGTGCGCCCGTTCCAATATAGCGATTTCGTCGGCGGCGTGCTGAGCGCGGCCGAGCTCTTTAACGCGGCGGCCGTTTTTGCCCCCGCGCCCGTTGGCCGGCTGCCTGGCCTGGCCCGGCTGCGGGTCTGGTGGCTGCGGCGCGGCCTGGGCGTGCCGCTCTACACGCTTGGTGGGGACGACGCGCCGCTGGTGCTGGCGCTGCCCGCTGCTGCGGATGCCAACGCGGCCGGTTCGCAGCCCTCACCCGCCTTGCGCTAACCCGATACACATTTCCTAAGACTCTTATGGACACAACTACCATTCAAACGCCGACGCGCAAGCGCGTCAACCTATCCAACCTGCTCATCGGCCGGCCGCTGGAAACGCGCTCGCTGGCCCACCAGGTCGTCAGCAAGAAAGTCGGCCTGGCCGTCTTCGCCTCGGACGCCATCTCCTCCACGGCCTACGCCACTGAAGAAATCCTGGTCATCCTGGCCCTGGCCGGCTCACTGGCCTATCTCGGCCTATCGCTGCCCATCGCTATCGCCATCGGCGTCCTACTCATTATCGTCACCATCAGTTACCGGCAGACCATCTTCGCTTACCCCAACGGTGGTGGGGCCTACATCGTCGCCCGCGACAACCTGGGCGAAGTGGCGGCCCAGATCGCCGGCGCGGCGCTGCTGACCGACTACATCCTGACCGTCGCTGTATCGATCTCCTCCGGCGTGGCCCAGATCGTGTCGGCCTTCCCCGATCTGGCCCACTTCCGCGTAATCATCGCCGTCAGCGTCATCGCCTTCATGACCATCGTCAACCTGCGCGGCGTGCGCGAGAGCGGGGCGGTTTTCGCCGTGCCGACCTACTTCTTCCTGGGCATGATGTTCCTGACACTGGGCGTCGGCTTCTTCCGCTGGGCCACCGGCTCGCTGGGAACGGTCACCGGCGTCGAGTTCGTCACGGAAACGGCCGCGCCGCTGACGCTGTTCCTCATCCTGCGCGCCTTCAGCAGTGGCTCCACCGCCCTGACCGGCATCGAGGCCATCTCCAACGGCATCACCGCCTTCAAGGAGCCGCGCAGCCGCAACGCCGCGCGAACCCTGGTTGTCATGAGTTCACTGCTCGTTGTTCTCTTCCTGGGCATCACCATCCTGTCGCGCCACATCCAGGCCATCCCATCGCACCACGAGACAATCATCTCGCAGATGGCCCGCACCATCTACGGCGCGGGCAGCATCCCCTATCTGCTGCTGATCGCGGGTACGGCCCTGGTGCTGCTGATGGCGGCCAACACCAGCTTCGCCGACTTTCCCCGGCTGGCGGCGCTGCACGCCGGCGACGGCTTCCTGCCACGCCAATTGACCTATCGCGGCGGCCGCCTCGTCTTTTCCTGGGGCATCATGACCCTGGCCCTGGCCGCGTCCGTCCTGGTCATCGTCATGCGCGCCAGCACGACGGCCCTCATCCCACTCTACGCCATCGGCGTCTTCCTCAGCTTCACCATGTCACAGACGGGCATGGTTGTCCGGCTACGCAAGATTAGCAAGCTGAAGCCGGGCGAGTCGATCAAGGGGCTGGAGACGGTACTGCACCACGATCCCCACTGGCGGCTGCACATGGCTATCAGTGCCGTTGGCGCAGTGGCAACGTTCGTCGTCATGTCCATCTTTGCCATCACCAAGTTCACCTCGGGCGCGTGGTTCATCTTGCTGCTCGTACCGGCGCTGGTCTTCATCTTCTTCCGCATCCACCACCACTACAAGGACGTGGCCGAAGCGCTGAGCATGGAGAACAACCACAAGTCTCTCGTAAAGACCGACCGCGTCATCACCATGCTGCTGGTCGACGGCGTCCACATGGGCACGATGCAGATGGTCAACTTCGCCAAGTCGATGGGCAACCCGTGGCACGCTGTCCACGTCGGCGTGAACCAGGAGAAGACCCAGGCCGCCCAAGACAAGTGGCAGCGCTACATCGGCGAAGGGGAACTGGTCGTCATCCCGTCGCCCTATCGCCACCTCGTCGCGCCCATCCGCGAATACGTCATCGACCTGCTGGAGGCGAACCCCGACGCTATCGTCCATATCGTCATGGGCCACCTGGCGATGGATTCTGTCCTCACCCAGGTGCTGCACCAAAACAGTTCGCTCATCCTGAACCTGGGTCTGACCGGGCTGGAGCGCGTCGTCGTCACCATTGTGCCGCTCCAGGTGCGACAGAACGGTGGCGCGGTGAACCGCAACCTGATGACCGGCGACGACCTGAAACGCGCCCGCGAGCAGCGGGAAGGGAAGGGCAAAGAGCAGTAGCCCGTCGGCAGGGGCGGGGAAGAGCCTTGGCCGTCACAGCGCCCTCTCCCCGCCCCCGTCCACCAAGCAAGAAACCGGCCTGCCCGGCTTCGTCATCATCGACGACGCCGGGCCTTTTGGCATTGCGTCCCGACCTTTCCTGCGGTTGCTACCAGTCTGCAGCCATGCTATAGTCCTGTCGTCGTCGGGCGAAGATCGGCGGCCTCTCCATGTTGCCCACCCGTCTCCTGATAGCGCGTGTGCCGTGGCGGCCGCAACCCGGCGCGACATCGCACTACGTGAAACAAGAACAGGACTACGCTATGACAACGGACGTTCAGACTCCGCCAGAGAAACGGAAGGTATCGGACCTGCTCATCGGCCGGCCGCTGGAAACGCGCACTCTGGCCCACCAGGTCGTCAGCAAGAAGGTCGGCCTGGCCGTCTTCGCCTCGGACGCCATCTCCTCCACCGCCTACGCCACTGAGGAAATCCTGGTCATCCTGGCCCTGGCCGGCTCCGTGGCCCTGGGTCTATCCATCCCCATCGCCGTCGCCATCGCCATCCTGCTGGTTATTGTCACCATCAGTTACCGACAGACCATTTACGCCTATCCCAACGGCGGCGGGGCTTACATCGTCGCCCGCGAGAACCTGGGCGAGACGGCTGCGCTTGTCGCCGGCTCGGCTCTGCTGACAGACTATGTGCTTACCGTGGCCGTGTCCATCTCCTCGGGCGTGGCCCAGATCATCTCCGCCTTTCCCGAACTGGCCCCCTTCCGCGTTGTGCTGGCCGTGGCCATTATCGCCTTCGTCACGCTGATCAACTTGCGCGGCGTGCGCGAGAGTGGCGCCGTCTTCGCCGTGCCAACTTACTTCTTCCTGGTCATGATGGCCATAACCCTGGGCGTCGGCTTCTTCCGCTGGGCCACGGGCACGCTGGGCGTCGTCACCGGGGTGGAGATGCTACAGGAGACGGCCGCGCCCATCACCCTGTTTCTCATCCTGCGCGCCTTCAGCAGCGGCTCGACGGCCCTGACCGGCATCGAGGCCATCTCCAACGGCATCACCGCCTTCAAGGAGCCGAAGAGCGCCAACGCGGCCAAGACGCTGACGGCCATGAGCAGCATTCTGGTCGTCCTGTTCCTGAGCATCACCTTCCTGTCGCGCCACATCGGGGCTGTGCCGTCGCATGAGGAGACGATCATCTCCCAGATGGCCCGCACCATCTTCGGCGAGGGTAACATCCTCTATCTGGCGGTCATCGCCGGCACGGCGCTCATCCTGCTCATGGCGGCCAACACCAGCTACGCCGACTTCCCGCGGTTGGCAGCGCTCCAGGCCTGTCTCTTATACACATCTCCGAGCCCACGAGACCGTACTAGATCTCGTATGCCGTCTTCTGCTTGAAAAAAAAACACACAAATAAATATACAGCAGCATCAACCCACTACGAATCACATAATCATATCAACACACTATCATGCCAGCCACCCACTAGAACATTATACTATCCGTACAACACGTACTACAACAACA